>JBJEPR010000164.1:0-46355 GCA_051881335.1 Candidatus Fimenecus sp.
ACTCCAACACCGAAACATTGATGTCGCGCACCAATTCGAATACGGCGGCGATACCGTCGGCGGTGTTTAAGTCGTCATCCATCGCTTTACAGAACTGCTCGCGGCGGCTGTCAAGTTGTTTTTTGATTTCCTCTGCATTTTCGGGAACGATGTCTCCCGCATTTTGCAATGCGAAATCCAAACTGTCGCGGCAGGTGTAAAGGCGTACAAGCGACGCCTTGCACTGCTCGATAATATCCACGCTGTAATTGATAGGACTACGGTACTGGGAAGAAATCATCAAATAGCGAATCGGCTCATAGCCGTATTTTTCGGCGACATCGCGCACGGTGAAGAAATTGCCCAAGGACTTGGACATTTTCACATTATCCACATTGATATAGCCGTTGTGCATCCAATACTTTGCAAACGGCACGCCGTTGCAGCACTCGCTTTGCGCGATTTCGTTTTCGTGGTGCGGGAAAATCAAATCCTGCCCGCCGCAGTGAATATCAATCGTATCGCCGAGATAGCGGCGCACCATCGCCGAGCACTCGATGTGCCAGCCGGGTCTGCCCTTGCCCCACGGGGAATCCCACGCAGGCTCGCCGGGCTTTGCACCTTTCCAAAGGGCAAAATCCATCGGTTCTTTTTTGCGTTCGCCGATGTTGATGCGCGCGCCCGCCTCCAAGTCTTCCAGCGGCTGATGCGACAGCTTGCCGTACTCCTTAAACTTTTTGGGGCTGAAATACACATCGCCGTTTTCCACGGGATACGCATAGCCCTTTTCCACAAGCGTTGAAATAATCGAAATAATCTCGTCGATATTTTCGGTGGCTTTGGGGTGCACGGTCGCCTCGCGAATGTTCATCCCCTTCACATCCGTCCAAAATTCTTCGATATATTTCTCGGAAACGGTTTTATAATCCGTGCCCTCTTCGTTGGCGCGTTTGATAATTTTGTCGTCAATATCGGTGAAATTCTGCACAAAATTCACCTTGTAGCCGCGGTATTCCAGATAGCGGCGGAAGGTGTCAAACACGCAAAGCGGACGGGCATTGCCGATGTGAATAAAGTTATACACCGTCGGCCCGCAGGCGTAAATTTTGACCTCGCCCGGGGTAATGGTTTCCAGTTCCTCTTTTTTTCTCGTGAGCGTATTGTAAATGCGCATAATCTATTCTCCTTTGTTTTCTGTATTCTTGTAAGCTCCCAATTCCTTTTGCAAGCGTTCCACCTGCACACGCATACGGCAAAGCTCCTGTGAAACAGGGTCTGGAATGTGCACCTGGTCGAGGCTGTCTACGCGCAAGCCGTTGCGCTTAACTACGCGTGCGGGCACACCCACGGCGGTACAGTCGGGCGGAATTTCCTCCAACACCACGGCGCCTGCGGCAATGTTGGAATTGTCGCCGACCTTAAACGGGCCTAAGACCTTTGCACCCGCGCCAATCATCACACCGTTGCCGATGGTCGGGTGGCGTTTGCCGGTATCCTTACCCGTACCGCCCAAAGTCACGCCCTGATAAATCGTTACATCGTCGCCGATTTCAGCGGTTTCGCCGATGACAACACCGGTACCGTGGTCAATGAAAAACCGTCTGCCGATGGTTGCGGCGGGGTGAATTTCAATACCGGTTTTGCGTGCGGCGCGCTGAGACACATACCGCGCCCAAAACTTGTGGTTGTGCCGCCAAAGCCAATTCGCGCGGCGGTGCATACGGATTGCCTTCAACCCCGGGTACAGCAGTAAAATCTGTAAAGTAGAGGTCGCCGCAGGGTCTCGTTCTTTGACGGCGGCTATATCCTCTTTTAAGCGTTCAAACATTCGGACTCCTCCAAAATCCTAAAAAAGCAAAACGCCCACACTGCCCGAAAAGACGGACAGCGAAGGCGAAAAATTCGCGGTTCCACTTCGCATTTATTACTCAAAGCGCCTTAACGCGGCAAACGGACAAGGATACTTCGAAAAATGCGGTTCCCCTTGCCTGCTCGGGAGGGCATTTTGCAAAAACCGACTTTAAGCGCGCTTGCAGCCTGTGACGCGCTCTCTCTGCAAAGGGAAGCTTCTGCTACTTTTCTCCGTCAAAGCAGTTCACTAATACAGTATAGCACAAAGTATGAAAAAATGCACCATTATTTTGTGTAATCAATCACTTTTTTGCTGTCAATCACATAAATCACGCCCGAAATCACCGTCAAAATTGCCGTAATCCACAAAAGGATATTGGAAATGAGCGCCAAAGAGGGCATTTTTTCGTACCACACGGGATTGTAGGTTGCAAGCAAAGTATATACTTCTCCAAGCAACATAATGACAATCGTAAAAGTCATTTGACTGACGGTTTTGAGTTTGCCCCAAATATTGGCGGGAATGACCACGCCGTCGGCGGCGGCAATCATACGAATGGACGCGACAGTGAATTCGCGGGTTAACACAATCATCACAATCCAAATGTTGCAAAGCCCCATTTGCATAAATGCAAGCAATGCCGAGGTGGTTAAAATCTTGTCGGCAATCGGGTCTAAGAGCTTGCCGAAATTGGTAATTTGGTTGTTTTTGCGCGCAAGTTTGCCGTCAATCGCGTCGGTAATCGCCGCAATCGAATACACAATCGTGGCAATCAAAAAACGGTGCGGGAGCGACTCCCACAAAATCAGCGCCAAATAAATCGGCGTAATGATGATACGCGCAATGGTCAGTTTATTGGGGGTGTTGAGCTTCATACAACTTCTCCGATCAAATCATAGTCTAAGACATCAAAGATTTCGACTTCTACAAACTCCCCTTCGTGCAGTTCATACCCACAGGTGAATTTCACCTGTCCGTCAATCTCGGGCGCGTCACGGTAAGTTCTGCCGAAATAGCTGTCGGTATACGGGTCATACCCCTCGACCACGGTTTTGAGAATTTTGCCGATGTTTTCGCGGTTGCGTTCCTCAAAAATGCGATACTGCATTTCCATAATCACTTCGCCGCGCTCTTTTTTCACATCTTCGTCGATTTGGTTGGACAGTGCTGCGGCAGGCGTGCCCTCCTCGGGCGAATAAGCAAAGCAACCCAAGCGGTCAAACTGCGCCGCTTTCACAAAATCGCACAGCGTCTCGAAGGCTTCTTCCGTTTCGCCGGGGAAGCCGGTAATGAGCGTGGTGCGAATGACCGCGTCGGGAATTTTTGCGCGGATCTTTTCAACAAGCGCAAGCAGGCTTTCTTGGTCGCCCTTGCGGTTCATCGCCTTTAACACATTTGCATCGGCGTGCTGCATCGGAATATCGAAATACTTTGCGATATTATCGCAGGATGCGACAACCTCCAAAAGCTCGTCGGTGATGCGTTCAGGGTAGCAGTACAGCACCCGAATCCACTCGATACCCTCGATTTTCGAGAGCGCCTTTAACAGTGCGGGCAGGGCGGATTTTCCGTATAAATCCTCGCCGTAACGGGTAGTATCCTGCGCGACAACCACCAATTCTTTCACGCCGCGCGCCGCCAAATCCTTTGCTTCCGCCAAAATATCCTCCGGCGGACGACTGCGAAATTCCCCACGAATGGACGGAATGGCACAATAGGTGCAGTGGTTAGAGCACCCCTCGGCAATTTTTAAATAGGCAAACCACGAGGGCGTCGTCAACAACCGTTCGCCCGAAAGCGGCAGGCAGGTTTTGTCGCCGAAGGTTTCCACATTCGATTCGCCGCCCAGCACGCGGTCACAAATCGCGCAAATGTCACCGTTGGAGCCAAGACCCACCACGGCGTCAATCTCGGGAATTTCTTTTAAAATTTCTTCGCGGTAGCGCTCGGCAAGGCAGCCGGTCACAATAATTTTGCCGATAATCCCCTCTTTTTTGAGTTCCGCCATATCCAATATATTCTCAATGGCTTCTTTTTTTGCATCCTCAATAAAGCCGCAGGTGTTGATAATGACGGCGTCTACACCGTCCACCTCGTCGGTGATGATATATCCGTTTTCGGCAAGGCGTGCAAGCATCAGCTCAGCGTCCACCTGATTTTTGGGACACCCGAGCGAAATCATACCGATTTTTTTAGGCATCGTCATACTCCTCTGTTTCTACATCATATTCACGCAAGGCGTCACGGATTTCCCCGTAGGTATAGCCCAAACGCAAAAGTCCGTTTACGGCACGGCGCTTGGCTTTTTCATCGCTTGACAGCGCGTCACGGTATTTTCCGCGCAACAGTAATATAATACGGTTTTCTGCGTCTTTGTCAAGTCCTTCAAGGGCATTTTCAGCAGTTTCTCGGTCAATTCCCTTTTGCTGTAATTCGGTTTGAATACGCCGCATACCGAAATGCTTGTGCTCGTATAATTCGCGCGCGTAATTTTCGGCAAAGCGCGCTTCATCAATAAATCCGAGCGCTTCTGCCTTTTCGATTGCCGCCGTGCACACTTCTTTTGGATATTTTTGCGACAGTTTGCGCAACAGTTCTTTTTTGGTATGGTCGCGCCGCGACAGCAAATCGAGCGCGCTGTTATAAGCACGGCGAAAGCTGACCGCTTCTTCCAAAGCAGTCAGCTCCTCGTTGTCAATCTCTTTTAAATTGTGCCATTTTTCGGAAAACCAAAATGCGTCATCCACCGTCAAACGGTATTCGTCATCAATAAAAATATGGATTTTATGCAGTTTTCCGGGCTTGTAGGTCAATTTCATTCGTCGTCATCCACAGCCACATCAATTTTGGCGCGTGCCGCTGCCTTGGTCGTGGCAACCGGTTTGTAAGCAATCGGCTCGTCGGCAGGGTCAACCGCCTTTTCTGCCGATTTGGCAGGTGCTTCCGACGCACTGTTTGCCATTTGTTCACGCACCTGTTTTTCGATTTCGGCGCAAAGCTTTTCGTCGGAACGGAACAGATTTTTCACATTGTCTCTGCCCTGCCCGAGGCGCTCGCCGTTATAGGAGAACCACGCGCCGCTCTTTTTGACGATGCCCAATTCCACAGCGGCGTCGAGCACCTCACCGACGCGGGAAATCCCCTCACCGTACATAATGTCGAATTCTGCGGTTTTGAAAGGCGGTGCAACCTTGTTTTTCACGATTTTGACCTTGGTGCGTGAGCCGATAAACTCCCCGCCCGTCCCCTTTAACGATTCCACGCGGCGCACATCGATGCGCATGGTCGCATAGAATTTCAGCGCTCTGCCGCCGGTGGTAACTTCGGGATTGCCGTACACCACGCCGACCTTTTCACGCAACTGGTTAATAAATATAATCACGGTGTTCGATTTGGAGATAACGCCCGTTAATTTACGAAGTGCCTGCGACATTAAGCGCGCGTGTAAGCCAACATGGCTGTCGCCCATATCGCCGTCAATTTCGGCGCGGGGCACAAGCGCCGCAACGGAGTCCACAACAATGACATCCAGTGCGCCCGAACGCGCCAACGCTTCAACAATTTCAAGCGCCTGTTCGCCGTTGTCGGGCTGAGAAACCAGCAGAGAGTCCACATCCACCCCCAAATGCTCGGCATACACGGGGTCGAGCGCGTGCTCGGCATCGACAAACGCCGCGTCGCCGCCTGCCTTTTGCGCTTCGGCGACAACATGGAGTGCGAGCGTGGTTTTACCGGAGGATTCCGGCCCGTAGATTTCAATAATTCTGCCTTTCGGCAAGCCCCCGATGCCGGTTGCAATATCTAAGGAAAGTGAACCGGTGGAAATCGCCTCCACATTCAGCGCCTTGCTTTCGCCCAAACGCATAATCGCGCCAGCGCCGTATTTTTTCTCAATTTGCGTTAAGGCGGTTTCCAGTGCTTTATTCTTCTCTGCCATCGTTTTTGTCCTCCGAATCGTACAAATGTTCGTTTGAGTGAATTATATAATAAAAGAAAAGAAATTGCAATAGTTTTTTTCGATTTTGCAGTGTGTGTCCGCAAAATCGGACATTTTCGCGCGTTTTTTCAGAAATTTCAAAAAAATGCTTGCATTTCTTTTCGGTTTCTGTTAATATATTGGCTGTTACTGAACAAAGGGAGGTGCCTCGTAATGGCTAAATGTGAATTCTGCGGTAAAGATGTCGCGTTCGGCATCAAAGTTTCTCACTCCCACAGACGTTCCAACAGAACTTGGAAGCCCAATGTAAAAAGAGTGAAAGCGATTGTAAACGGCTCTCCTAAAAGAGTGTACGCTTGCACACGCTGCCTGCGCTCGGGCAAGGTTACCCGCGCGGTTTAATTGCAATTAACCGAAAAGATTTAACGCTCGCCTTTCGGCGGGCGTTTTTTCGTTTCTCTATGCGCCGCACCCGAAAAATATGCACACAAATTTTTATGTGTGCATAGTATGGAATGAAAGCGGCGGGAACACCCGACAAAACGCTTTCGACCCCTTAGGGGAAAGGAGGAGCATCATGAACTTCTGCGGGTTCGGTAACAATAGTTTGCTGATTCTTGTCATTATCATTATCCTGCTTTCGGATAACGGCTTTGGCTGCGGCTGCTGCTGCGGGCATGACCGTGATCGTGACAGAGATTGTGACTGCGGCTGTGGCTGCTGCTAATCGTCACACAAAGAACCGCGGGCGGGTTTCCGCTCGCGGTTCTTCCTTTTCCTGTAAATTCTGTTTTGCTTTATGCTTTGCCCAAGGTGAGCAAATGAATTGCACCCACGGGGCACTCTTGTGCACATTTGCCGCAGCCGATACACTTTTCATAATCTACATGTGCGGTGTTATTGGTGACTTTGACCGCGTCACTCTCGCAAACCTTTTGGCATTTCATACAGCCGATACAGCCAACCGTGCATTCTTTGCGTGTGAATGCGCCTTTATTATGGTTTTTGCAAAGTACCGCCGCTTTTGTCTCATACAGCGGCACAAGCTCTATAAGCTGTTTCGGACAAGTGGCAATGCATTTTTTGCACGCCTTGCATTTGAGCGGGTCTACGCGCGCCACGGCGTCACAAATGCGAATGGCATCATACGGACAAGCATTCACACAGTCGCCGTAGCCTAAGCACCCGTATACACATTCCTTTTGCCCACCGAACAGCTGTGCCGCCATTACACAGCTTTGCACACCGCTGTATTGCAGTTTTTGTTTGGAATTTTCGCACACGCCGTTGCAGTGCACCAACGCCGCCATCGGCTTGATATCCCCTGCGCTCACGCCAAGAATTTCCGCCACGGCTTTGGCGGTTTCATTCCCGCCGGGCGCACACAGATTGGTCTCTGTCGCTTCGCCTTTGGAAAGCGCCGCCGCATAGCCGTCACAGCCCGAAAATCCACACGCACCGCAGTTCGCGCCCGGCAAAACTTCTCGAATTGCCTCGGCGGTCTCATCTTTCGGCACTGCCATCACGATAGAGGCAACCGCTAAGCCGATGCCGGCGATAAGCCCGATGCCGCCGACCAGCAACACCGCAAGTAAAATAGAATTCATCGCTTTGCCTCCTTTATGCGAACATACCTTCGACCATACCCGTAAAGCCTAAAAACGAAAGGGACACTAAGCTCGCCGCCACCAAGGTGATAGGCAAGCCTTCCAAGAATTTCGGCACATTGCAGGACTCCAAACGCTCGCGCACGCCGGCGAACATCACCATTGCCACAAGGAAGCCGATGCCCGCGCCGAGCGAATTGACCATAGACTCCCAAAAAGTATAGCCGTTGTCAATGTTTAAAATGGTTACGCCGAGCACCGCGCAGTTGGTGGTAATCAGCGGCAGATAAATGCCGAGCGCATTGTAAAGCGCGGGAATGTATTTGCGCAGAACGATTTCGACCAACTGCACCAGCGCCGCAATCACGAGTATGAACACAATCGTCTGCAAATAGCCGAGATTGTGATTTTCCAAAAAGGTGTTAAGCGGATAGGTAACCGCGGTGGCAAGCAACATAACAAATATGACCGCCGCGCTCATACCAACCGCCGTATTGAGTTTCTTAGAAACGCCCAAAAACGGGCAAATGCCGAGGAATTTCGACAAAATATAGTTGTTGGTTAAAATGGCTGTCAATAAAATAGAAAAGAAGATTTTCATTTCGTCACTTCCTCCTTTTCTTTCTCACACGCCGCTTTTTCCGCAACGGTGCAGGTCTCCGACATCGGACAGCCCGCACAGCCGAGCGTGGCCTTCGGTTTGCCCTTGCGCTCCGCCAATTTATTGGCGCATGCCATCAAAATACCGAACACGAAGAAACCGCCGGGTGCCAACACGAAAATGGTCATCGGTGCAATGCTTTCGGGAAGCACCTGGAAACCGAGCAAAGTACCTGCGCCCAAAAGTTCGCGCACGCCGCCCATAATCACCAACGCCGCCGTAAAGCCGACGCCCATTCCAAGGCCGTCGAGGGCTGACGCGAGCACGCCGTTTTTGCCTGCAAAGGCTTCGGCACGACCCAAAATGATGCAGTTGACAACAATCAGCGGCAAATACACGCCGAGTTGTTCGTCCAGCGAGGGCAAAAAGGCTTTGACAAGCATTTGCACAATCGTCACGAAGCCCGCAATCACCACGATATAGCAGGGAATACGCACCTTTTGCGGAATGACCTTGCGAAGCGCCGAAATCACGATATTCGAGCAAACCAAAACCAACGCCGCCGAAAGTCCCATACCGATGGCGCTTTCCAGAGATGTGGTGGTCGCGAGCGTCGGGCAAGTACCAAGCACCAGCCGCAACACGGGGTTTTCTTTCAAAAGACCTTTGGTAAATTCCTGTCCTAAGGATTTTTTCTCAGCCATTCTGTGCACCCCCTACCGTTTCGTATAATGCCAGCGCTTGATTGACGGCGCTTGCCATGGCTTTTGAAGTAATTGTCGCACCTGTCAGCGCCTGAATTTCCGTATCGGACGCGCCGTTCTTCTGCACGCCGATTGTACCGGATTTGCCGAGGAACTGATTTAAAAAGCTCTCGTTTTTCGCATTCATACCAAGGCCTGCGGTTTCGCTGATAGACAGAATGCTGACGCCCGCGACCGTACCGTCGGTATTTACACCGACCATCACGGAAATGTCGCCGCCGTATCCTTTCGCGGAAGTTTGGAACACATAGCCGAGTACCTCACCGCTGTCGGAAAGCCCTTCAAAATACGGATAGGCTTCCCCGTCTTTTTCCGTTTGCTTTTCGTCGGAGAAAGAGGTTGCCGCCGACAGTACCTCTTTTTTCGCCGCTTCTTGTGTTTCCGCCGCCAATTTTTCAATCTGCGGCGCGGTCACACTGTTGGTAATTCCCAAAAGTGCCGTAACAACCACACAAATCAGCAAAAGGGAAACGGCGGGAATGAGGATTTCTTTTGCTTTTTTCATTGTGCCGCCTCCTTTTTCTTTTTTTCTTTCAAAGCTCCGAACGGCTTAGGCGTGGTCAGATGCTCAATATGCGGCACCAAAATGTTCATGAGAATTATCGAGAACGAAACGCCCTCTGCCAAAGAACCGAAAATACGGATAAGCGCTGTAATCACACCGCACCCGACGGCATAAAGGATTTTGCCCTTGAAGCTCACGGGGGAGGTGGTGTAGTCGGTTGCCATAAAGATTGCACCGAGCAACAGCCCGCCTGCAAGAATTTGGTACGCGACAAAGGTCAGATTGCCTTTGCCCGCAATCAGCATAATCACCGCCACGGTACCGATATAGGTCAGCGGAATGGCAGGCGAAATTACGCGGCGCACCAATAAGTACAAAAATCCAAGCAACAGCGCCGCCGCACAGGTTTCGCCCAAGCATCCGCCGCGCACACCGAGGAACATATTGAAAAGCGTCGGCAAATCACTCCCGTTAATGGCAGTTTTGATATTTTCCGCGCCGTAAATCTCAGTAAACTGCGCAAGCGGCGTCGCACCGGTTACCGCGTCCACCGCGCCGCCTTTCCACGCGAACGGTTCGGCATAATCCGAAATTGCCGCAGGGAATGACGCCATCAGCACAATGCGCCCGACCAAAGCGGGATTGACGAAGTTCTGCCCGATGCCGCCGAAGAACTGTTTAACAACAATAATCGCCACCGCGTCACCGATAATGACCATCCATAAAGGCATGGTCGAGGGCAGATTGAACGCGAGGAGCATGCCCGTAACAACCGCGCTTAAATCGCCTATCGTGTTGTTGCGTTTCATTGCCTTGCGTGCAAGATATTCAAACAGCACGCAGAAAATCATACTGACCGCTGTTACGAGGAGCGTACGCGGCCCGAACAGGAACACAGACACGATAAGTGCGGGTACCATTGCAATAATCACATCGAGCATAATGCCGCGGGTGGTGTCCGCCGTCCGCTTGTGGGGCGACGCGCTGACCGTCAGCATTTTTTGAATGGTGGTATCGCTCATTTCTTCTGCGCCTCCTCTCTCAAAACGGCTTTTGCGTGGCGCATATACTGCACCAAGGGTTTTCCCGCAGGGCAGGAATACGCGCACGAGCCGCACTCCATACAAACCATTGCGCCCGCGTGCTCTAACTTTTTCGCGTCACGCGCCACGGCAAAACGGTGAATGAGCGTCGGCATTAACGACAACGGACACGCTTTGGCACATCGCCCGCAACGAATACAATCCGTTTCGGTTTTTAAGCTCATATCGTCTTTGGTAAAGGCGAGCAATGCATTATTGCTTTTCAAAATCGGGTGGTGCGTATCGACAATCGCCATACCCATCATCGGCCCGCCGCAGACGATTTTTTCAGGCGCTTCGCAAAAACCCCCGCAGGCTTTCAAAATATAGTCAATCTCCGTACCAATCGGCACGCGGATATTTTGCGGCTGGACAATCGCCGAGCCGTCTACCGTTAAAGAGCGGCTGACAAGCGGCTTGCCGGTTTTGCAGTATCTCGAAATAAACGCGGCAGAGGCGACATTCATCACCACACAGCCGACATCGGCAGGCAACGCTCCGGGCGGCACTTTTCTGCCTGTGGCGGAAAGCACCATCATTTTTTCGGCGCCTTGCGGATATTTCGATTTTAAGGGCATGACCTTGATTTTGTCGTCATCGTCCTCTTTTTCGGCAATGCGTTCCAGGATTTTGATGGCTTCGGGCTTATTGTCCTCCACCGCAATCACCACGCGCTGAACGCCGAGCATATCCTTTAACAGATGCACGCCGTTAAACACATCCCACGAATTGTCAATACATTCGCGGTAGTCGACGGTGATGTACGGCTCACATTCCGCCGCGTTGATAATCAGGGTATCCACCGTTTTGCCCGCCGGAACATTCAATTTGACATGCGTCGGGAAGCCCGCGCCGCCGAGGCCCACAAGCCCCGAAGCGCGCACGGCTTTCACGAAGTCCTCCTTTGTGTCAATGCAAGGGGGCGTAAATTCCGCTTCGGTCAGCTCCCCGTCGTTTTCGATAATAACCGCCTGCGAGACAAGCCCCGAGGCGAGTTTGACCTCCTTGACAGCGGTGACCTTGCCCGAAACCGTTGCGTGCACAGGGGCGCTGACATATTGGTCGCTGTCGCCCACAACCTGCCCGATTTTGACGGTGTCGCCGACCTTGACCGTCGGCGTACAGGGTGCGCCGATATGCTGGCGCATCGGCAAAGTGACCGTTTCGGGTGCGGGAATACGCTTCACGGGCATATCCTTGGTATGCTTTTCGTGGGAAACCGCCACACCGCCGCGCACTTTTTTCTTCGGCTTTATAATTTCAGAGTGCATAGCGTTACTCCTTTCTGTTTGGTTTTTGTAAAAATGATTTTGTTGCCTTTTGTAAAGCGGGCAAAACCGCCCGAAAAACAATCCCTGTGAGTGTGCCCGCTACGAGCGCGCACAACAGCAAAATCGGCGCATAGCCGAGCACGGACGCGTTGCCGACCAACACGGCGGCAACTGCCAACTGCCCCAAATTATGGCTCACGGCGCTCAAAACGCCCACGCCGACGCTGCCGAGTTTTTTGCTTTTATTTATGAGAAGCCACATCACAACGGTGCTCAATACCCCACCGCAAAGGCTCATAAAAAACGAAGTTCCGCCGCGCATCAACCCCGCAAAGCACGCTTTTAACACGGCAATTGTGAGTGCAGACGGCAAACCTAATACCGCCGCGGCAAACATATTGGCAAGATTGGAAAATCCCGGTTTTGCCCCGGGCGGTAAGAAGGCAGTCGGCAAAAGGCTTTCTAAATAGGAAAGTACCATTGCCGTTGCCGAAAGCAGCCCCAACAGGGCAATTTTGTAGGTTTTCTGTTTCATACTAATAGGTGATGCCGTCAAGCGGTGCTCCACGGTTTTCTCCTTTCACGGTGACCACCGTGCCCGTCGGCACGCACGCCGCCACCTCCCCTACGCGGGAAAGCGCGCCCGTGTTTACACATACTTTATCGGGACAATCCGCCGACAAAAACGCAACCGTATGATTTTCAACGACCAATACAACGCCGTTTTCCAAAGTGTATGTCTTACGGTCCGTCGCCGTTTGCAAATCCAATTCCAACACGGTTTCGCCGCCCACGGTCACTTCGGCAACAAGCGTATCGCTTTGCGGTAAAACGCGCGGCAAAAGCAGTAAGCCCACCCCGACTACCGCCAAAACAGCAAGTACAATCATATCCGCGCGGGAAATCCATTTTTTTGTCATACCGCCTCCGCCTTATAGGTACTGTCTGTAATTTGCACAGCGGGTGCAATGCCGTCGGTCATATGCACGGTTTTGTCGGTATACACGAATATCGCCTCGGCGCCGTATTCCTCTAAAATCGGTAAAGATTGCTCTTCGCCGAGCAAAAAGCAAAGGGTGGAAAGCGCGTCGCTTTGCAAGCCCGTATTCGCCGTGACCGTCACGGCACAAAGGTCGGTTTCGGCAGGATAGCCTGTGGTTAAATCGAGCAAATGGTGATAGGGTTTGCCGTCCTGCTCGAATTTCTTTTCATAACTGCCCGAGGTGGACACAAAGCCGCCGTGCAGGGAAAGCGTCGCAAAATATTCGTTTTCCGTACCAAACGGGTCGCGAACGCCGATGGTGAACGGCTCGCCGTTTTTGGGACTGCCGACCAGCGCCAAGCTACCGCCGACCGACACAAGCGCTCCGCCGTTTTCCGGCAGTAAACCACTTTCCGCAATCACCTGCACCGCCTTGTCGCAGGCAAGCCCTTTGCCCACCGAGCCGAGGTTTAATTTTTGCCCTTTTGAAAACGCAACACAGCCGTCATCGGTGAACAGAACGGTTTCGTCCGTGCACAAAGGCTTTGCCGCTTCGATTTCTGCCGCAGACGGCACGCGCAAATCCTCAGTATCCAATCCCCACGTTTCAGTCAAAGCACCGCTTGCAAGCGCGGCTTTCCCGTCGGAACGGCTGTAAATCTCTTTCGTCTCCCGCAAGGCGGAAAACAATTCGGCGCTGACTTTCGTCAGAATTTCGGGATTTTCAGCGTTGTTTAAATCGGCAAGCTCCGAAGTCGCCGCATTTTTGGAAATCACCTGTGTATCCAAATCCGCAATCGCACCGAGCACATCGTCCGCCAAAGCTTCGCTGTCCGTTTGGTTTGCGCCGTAAAGCTTTACCGTAACCACAGATCCCATTGCAACCGTGCTTTTCTGCACGGGAGTACTCCCCTCTGCCGCACAGCCGCCGAACAGCAAGATAAACACCGCGAGGACGGTAAAACAATATAAAATTTTCCTGTATTTTTGCATCTGTTTTCGCCGCCTGCCGTTTTCAATCCCTGAGCAAAATCCTATACATAATAACTATACTATAAAACGGCGTACACTGCAAGAATTGTTTAAAAAATATCAATATCTTGTGGTAAAAAAGAATATTTTGCAAAATTCTGACAAGATTCTATTGCATTTTTCGTGTACTTACTGTTACAATGCAGGTACAGAGGTGAAAACAATGGATTTTAATTTTTATATGCCCGTTCGGGTTTTGGGCGGCAGAAACGCCGTGGCAGAGCACCCGGAAGTATTTGCAAACTTCGGAAAAAAATGCCTGTTGGTCACCGGCGGCAGTTCCGCCAAAGCAAGCGGCGCGCTTGACGATGTGCAGGCTGTCCTTTTGCAAAACGAAATAGAAGCGACGGTGTTTGATGAAGTCAAACCCAATCCCACTGCGGCGGATTGTCACCGCGCGGGGCAGTTGGCACGCGATTTTGAAGTGGATTTCATCGTCGGCATCGGCGGCGGGTCTGCGCTCGACTCCGCCAAGGCGATTGCGGTATATGCCGCCAACAAAACGCTTTCCGCCGAGGGGATTTACGATTACGATTATATGTTTGAGCCGTTGCCGCTTGTGTTAGTCGGCACTACGGCGGGCACAGGAAGTGAAGTTACGGGCGTTTCGGTGTTAACCCGCGAAAACGGCAGAAAACAGAGCGTCAGCGGCAAGGATTTTTATGCCAAGGTTGCGTTTGCAGACCCGAAATACACTTATTCCGTCCCCTACGCCGTAACGGTTTCCACCGCGCTCGACGCATTCGCGCACGCGGTAGAGGGGTGGTTTTCCAACCGCTTTGACGATATGGCGCGGTTGTTTGGGGAAAAGGCAATCCCCGTTTTGTGGAAACACTTAAAAGCCTTTTACGAGGCGGGCGAGCCCCCCTGCGCGGACGGGCGCGACGAGTTGTATTACGCATCATTATATGCGGGTATGGAATTAAACATTTGCGGCGCGGGCTTTCCGCACGGTATGGGGTACGCGCTCACCGAAGATTTCGCGCTTCCCCACGGCAGGGCGTGCGCGGCGTTTATGCCCAGTTATGTAAAACGCGGTATGGAATTTAAAAATGCGCTTGCGATGGAATTCTTCTCCATGCTCGGCACAAATTACCCCGAATTTGAAAAAATCATTTTGACGCTTACCGACCTTTCGGGGATTTCGATGACAGAGGAACAAATCGAAACCTACTGTGCACGGTGGCAGAATTTGAAGAACTTTAAAAATTCGCCCGGCGGCTACAATGTAACCGAAGCAGGACAGGTTTTGCGGGAATTGTTTTTGAAGTAAGATTGTAAGATTATATGTAAAAAGCAAAAATCACAATCCGAAACGGTTTCGGATTGTGATTTTAAATCTTAATTTATATTTGTTATTTGTCATCCTGAGCGTAGCGAAGGATCTCAAGCAGCACAAAATATAAAATATGCGGAACGAGATTCTTCGGCTACCGCCTCAGAATGACAACGCGTAGGGAACGGTCGTGACCGTTCCGAAAATCCTACAATAAATAAAAATTTATTTAATCGCGCTTAATTCATACGGCGTGCGCTGATAGACAAAGTAATTGAGCCAATTTTGAAACAGCAGGCTCCCCGCCCCGCGCCAAGTAATCAGCGGCGTTTTTTTGGGGTCGTTGTCGGGGAAATAATTTTCGGGCATCTTAATATCTAACCCTTTTTGCAAATCACGGAAATACTCGCGCGCCAAGGTGTCGCTGTCATACTCGCAGTGCCCCGTGCAATAGAAATTGCGGCACGCCATATCCGATACCAAATGCACGCCCGCTTTATCGGAATAGGAAAGCAGTTGTAAATCCTTGACCTGCGCAATATCCTCCTTGCGCGTTTCGGTGTGACGCGAATGCGGCACATAAAACACATCGGAAAAACCGCGCAAAAGCGGGTGGTATAAATCCAGCGGACGGTGCTTGAACACGCCGAACATCTTTTCGGGAAGTAGGTGTTTGGGAATACCGTATTTGTAATACAGCGCCGCCTGCGCGCCCCAGCAAATATTAAAGGTGGAATAGACATGGGTTTGCGCCCAATCAAAAATCGCACACAACTCGTCCCAATAATCGACCTCTTCAAAATCAAGCAGTTCCACGGGTGCGCCTGTGACAATCAAGCCGTCAAATTTTTGATCGCGGACATCGTCGAGCGTTTTATAAAACTGCAACATATGCGCCTGCGAGGTATTCTTGGAGGTGTGCGTTTTCACCTGCAACAGTTCGATTTCCACCTGCAGCGGCGAGTTGGAAAGCAACCGCAAAATCTGCGTTTCGGTTTCGATTTTGGTCGGCATTAAGTTTAAAATAATAATTTTTAAGGGGCGAATGTCCTGCTTACTTGCGCGGTCGTTGGTCATTACGAAAATATTTTCGAGCTCCAAGCTGTGATGCGCCGGCAGTTGGTCGTCAATTTTAATCGGCATTCGCGCCACCTTCTTTCATTTGATATATTGCAAGGTTAAACAGTATAGCACAAACCGCAACGAAATGCAAATCCGTTTTACAGTGAGAAGTGATATTCGTATGGCGTCCACTCGTGCGCGACAAAATTGCGCACGCGCACAACCAGCTCGGTCTCGTACACCTCGACCTGTAACCCCATTCCCGTATTCTGCACCTCGGCTTCGCCGTCCGTGTTTTCACACCCGAAAGAGGGCACATTGATATAGGTAATTTTGCCGTCCTCTTTGATACCGTAGCCGTTTTCGTAAATGCCCATATGTAAGTGCCCTGTGAAGAAGAAAATGCGGTTGTCATATTTTTGCAAAAGCGCCGTTAATTCGTCGCTTTGCTCGCCGACATGGCCCTCGGGCCAAACCTCGGAAAATACCGCATCTATCGGCCAATGGCTGAACAGGAACACGGGCTTGCCGCTTGCGGCGGCGCTTTTGAGTTCTCCGTCGAGCCATTCGAGCTGTTCGGGTGACAGATACTGGTGAATGCCTGCGTCGCAGTCGGAAGCCAGCACAATAAAATAATAGCCGTCAATGACCTGACTGTGATATAGGTTTTCGATTTTGTGGTCTAAAAAGGCGTTGTTATAGCGAAGAAAACGGTTTTTCAAGGTCTCATAATCGCCCATATTATACTTGCTCGGACACAACTCGTGATTGCCCGCCGCCATCAATACATTGTCAATTTGATTATACTTGTTTATAAGCCCATAGAGCATCGCGGTTTCGAGAGTTTGCCCGTTCATCGTGTTGTCGCCCACCATCACCAGCGCGCGGCTTTGCACTTCGGCGCTTGCCATATCCCGCAAGCCCTCACCGTAATTTTCCTGCCGCTCGGAGTTGTTCCCCTCCAAATGCCCATCGGAAATCACGGTGAAGTTCATTTGCAAAGCTTCTGTTTGTAACGGCGCAGAACCAACGATTTCCCCCGATGGGGAATAAATGAAAAACGCCAAAATCGCCGCAAAGATTTTTAAAAGTCGGGACATAACAAATCCTCCTTTTTCGGGTTGGTGGTCGGAACGATTTACAAATCGCGCATTTGTCATTCTGAGGCATTAGCCGAAGAATCTCATTTTGGTTACACTTTTTTTGAGATTCTTCACTTCGTTCAGAATGACAAATTGGGGTCTGGCGTGAAATTAACGGAACGGTCAAGACCGTTCCCTACGCATTGTCATTCTGAGCCGTTAGGCGAAGAATCTCGTTGCGTGCAAGGTTTACTTTTTGCTATTGGCGATCCTTCGCTTCGCTCAGGATGACAATTTACCCCTACAAATCCAAATTTACAGAATTTCCGCTAAAATTGCGTTGGACAGCAAAAAGCCTTTTCGGGTAAGGGCGATATGGTCTTTGTCGGCAATCATATAACCGTTCCGAACAAAAATTTGCGCTTTTTCGCGCATTTCGTCGGGGATTTTATAAGCAAATCGCGCTTGCACCCGACTTTCACGCAAGCCCTCGGTTAAGCGCAAAGCGAGCATAGCGTATTCGGTAAAATCGCCGCCGTCGCCGTCAGGCGTGGGCGCATTGCTCTTTAAAAAGCTTTTAAAATCGCGCGGAAAATAAAACCGTTTCCCGTTTAAAAAGGAATGTGCCGCAGGACCTAACCCCAAATACTCTTCACAATGCCAATATTTTAAATTGTGGCGGCTTTCATAGCCCGATTTTGCAAAATTTGAGATTTCGTATTGCATTATCCCGCCGTTTTCAAGCGTTTCGCACAGTTGCAAATACAAATCGGCGGTTTTGTCGTCATCAGGGAAATTGTACTGCTCGCGGCGGCGCCAAAACGGTGTATTTTCTTCTAACTTTAAAATATAGGCGCTGATGTGCGGCACGCCGAGCGACAAACAAAAATCCAAGGTCTCCGCAAGGCTTTTTTCGGTCTGGTCAGGCACGCCGAGCATCACATCGAGCGAAATATTTTGTATGCCCGCACTTTGTGCCGCTTTGACCGCCGCTTCGACGGTTTGACGGTCGGAAAGTCTGCCCAAAATACGGCGTTCCGTGTCCACAGCGGACTGCAAGCCGAGGGAAATACGATTTACGCCGACTGCGGCAAGTACTTTGAAAAAATCAGACGGCAATTTGTACGGATTGCACTCCACGGTGATTTCGGCGCTATCCGTCAAAAAGTCTCGTTCTGCTTGATTTACAAGGCTTTTCAGCCGTTCTGCACCGAGCACGGACGGTGTGCCGCCGCCAATGTAAAGCGTATCGGCTTTATATCGTAAAGCCGCGGCACTTTCCGAAATTTTCTGCTGTAAAGCCGCACAGTATTTGTCCATATCCGCCTCACTCCCGCGAAACGAATAAAAGTCGCAGTACGGGCATGTGGAGCGGCAAAACGGAATATGCAAATACAAGCCTATCGTATTCATACTTTAATAAAACGCACGGTATGCCCCGTGCTTTCTATGTATTTTTGCACATCTCGGAAGGACAAAAACACCGTTGCGGTATTGTCATTCGGGTGAAAGCCCAGCCGCGCGGCGTCCTTCAAATCCTCGTCAAAATAGACCTCAACCGTGTCCGTTTCGTCGTTAATCAGCCCCAAGGGCGACACCGAGCCTTTTTTGACATCAAGGTATTTCGCTAAACGCTCGTCCGAGGCAAAACTCAATTTCGAGGACTCGACCTCGTCGCGAATAAGTCCCAAATCGGCGTGTTTACTCCCCTTTAAGACTACAAGCATATGGCGCGTGCCCTTGTAATCACGCAAAAACAGATTTTTGCAGATTTCGTCATTCGGGTTAAATCCGAGCGCGTTGTACTCGTCCATCGTGAACGCGGGCGCGTGCTCCACAAGTTCATAGGCAATTTCTAAGGCGTTCAGTTTTTCAAATATATTTTCACGGCTATTCATCTAATTTCAGCACCGCCATAAACGCCTCCTGCGGGACTTCGACCGTCCCGAAATGGCGCATACGCTTTTTCCCTTCCTTTTGTTTTTCCAAGAGCTTCTTTTTGCGCGTAATATCGCCGCCGTAACACTTCGCAAGCACATCTTTGCGCATTGCCTTGACGGTTTCGCGGGCAATCACCTTGCCGCCGACGGCAATTTGAATCGGAATTTCAAACATCTGCCGCGGAATATTCTCTTTGAGTTTTTCGGCGATTTTGCGTGCGCGGGGATAGGCTTTGTCCGCGTGAATGATAAACGAAAGCGCGTCTATGGTGTCGCCGTTCAAGAGTACATCGAGTTTGACCAGTTGCGAGCGCTCGTAATCCTTGATTTCATAGTCAAAGGACGCATAGCCGCGGGTACGGGATTTTAAAACATCAAAGAAATCGTAGATGATTTCATTAAGCGGCAACAAATATTTGATATCCACACGGTCGGCGGCGAGATAGGTCATTTCCTTATACACACCGCGGCGGTCTTGGCATAAATCCATAATCTGCCCGACATATTCGGGCGGCGAATAGATATGCGCCTCTACCACGGGCTCCTCGGCGTAATCAATCGTCGCGGGGTCGGGGTAATTACAGGGGTTGTCGATTTCGACCACGGATTTGTCCGTCAAATGGATTTTGTAAACGACGCTCGGAATGGTGGTCACCAAATCCAAATCGTATTCGCGTTCCAAGCGTTCTTGGATGATTTCGAGGTGCAAAAGCCCCAAAAATCCGCAACGAAAGCCGAAGCCCAACGCGCCCGAGGTTTCGGGTTCAAAGGAAAGCGCGGCGTCGTTTAACTGCAATTTTTCGAGTGCTTCTCTTAAATTTTCATAGTCCGCGCCGTCCGCGGGGTACACGCCGCAGAACACCATGGGATTGACCTTGCGGTAGCCGGGCAAGGGCTCGGCGGCAGGGGCATTCGCCAAGGTGACGGTATCGCCGACGCGCGCGTCGGACACGGTTTTAATGGACGCGGTGATATAGCCGACCTCGCCCGAGGAAAGCCCTTTCGTCGGCTCTAAGGAAGTAGCGCGCATATACCCCGTTTCCACCACGGTAAACTCTGCGCCCGTTGCCATCATACGCATCGTGTCACCGGGCTTAATTGCGCCGTCCATCACGCGGACATAGACGATAACGCCTCGGTAACTGTCATAAACCGAGTCGAAAATCAGCGCACGCAAAGGCTTGTCATCGTGATTTTCGGGCGGTGGAATCAAATGCACGATTTCTTCAAGCACGCTCTCGACATTTTCACCCGTTTTGGCGGACACGCGCGGCGCTTCCATACAGGGAAGTCCGATAACATCTTCCACTTCGGCGGCAACGCGCTCGGGTTCGGCGGCGGGCAGGTCGATTTTGTTTATCACGGGTACGATTTCCAAATCGTGGTCGAGTGCGAGATAGGTATTGGCAAGCGTTTGCGCCTCAATGCCCTGTGACGCATCCACAATCAAAATGGCGCCCTCGCACGCGGCAAGACTGCGTGAAACCTCATAGTTAAAGTCCACATGGCCGGGGGTGTCAATCAAATTCAAGGCGTATGTATTGCCGTCTTTTGCCTTGTAATCGAGTTTGACGGCGTGCGCCTTAATGGTGATGCCGCGCTCACGCTCCAAATCCATATTGTCGAGCAGCTGCTCTTCCATATCGCGTTTCATCACCGAATCTGTCAGCTCCAACAGGCGGTCGGCAAGCGTGCTTTTGCCGTGGTCAATATGCGCAATGATGGAAAAATTGCGAATGTTTTCTTTTTTAGCCATAGAGTACCTCGTGTTTTTTAGTTTTTGCCCCCTCTGACGAGGGGGCTGTCAAATGCAACGCATTTGACTGGGGGAGAGAAACTATTATCTCTCCCTCCGTCACGCCTTTGGCGTGCCACCTCCCTCATCAGAGGGAGGCAAAAGAAGTTGCGGATTTTTTAGTATTGACGCGACTACGCGTTATATCTCACTTCCTGCGCGGTAAAATCCCTCGCCGCGGATTTCGGCGGTTTCGGTGATGACGATAAACGCGTTGGCATCAAGTTCCTGCACCGCTTTCGCCACACGGTTTGCATCCCCCGCGCGTGTCGCGCAAAAGAGCATTTGCCGCGCGTGTTCGGAATACCCGCCGCGCACAGGCAGTACGCTCACACCACAATCGAGCGTGCTTGTGATTTCGCGCACCGCGTCCGCACCCTTTTCCGTGATAATGAACAGCAATTTATCGTGGGAAAAGCCTGTCAGCACCAAATCAATGCACTGCGCGCTGATATAGATAACCACCAACGAATACAGCACATTTTCAAGGCTTTTGTAAACGAAAAAGGAAACGGCAATGACCGCCAAATCCAAAAGCAACACCATACGCCCCATCGAAAAGGACGGAAACCGCAGGCGCAGAAGCTTGGAAAGAATATCCGTACCGCCCGTGGTTGCACCGCGTAAAAATACAAGTCCCAGCCCCGCGCCGCCCAAAATGCCGCCGAACAGCGCGGACAGTAATTTATCGCCGGTATAAACGGGCACAAACACAGCAAGCACATCAATCAAAACGGACATCAAGAAAGTGGCAATCACGGTTTTTAGAATAAAGCGAAAACCGAATTTATAAAACGCAATCAAAAACAGCGGCACATTTAAAAGAAACACCGCCGTACCGATGGGTACGGAAAATAAATAGTTTAAAAGTGTGCCCAGCCCTGTAAAACCGCCAAGCAGTATACCGTTCGGCGCGGCGAACATATCGACCGACAGCGCATACAGCGCGCCGCCCGCCGCAAAATACAGCAAATCCACTGCCGCTTTTTTCGCGGCATTTTTTTCACTTGTCTTTTTCTCCGTTTTCCTGTTCAAGCGCCCCAGCCTCCGCGTGCAGAATGCTATCAAACAGCGCACGCAGGCGGTCTTGCCGATTTTGCAGATACAACCAACCGAACAGCGACTCCAACCCCGTGGCGGCGTGATAGTCCCCCTCCGACTGATGCTTCGGTGTGTGCCCCGGGTGGGCGTTTCTGCCGCGCTTGTATACGGCCAGTTCTTCCTCTGTCAGTTGCGGCAAAATCACCTGCATAGCCTTTGCTTGCGCGCGGGCATTGACCGATTGCACCGAAAGGGTATGTAACTGCCTCGCAGGGCGGTTGGCAGACAGCAACAGGTGTTCACGCACCAGCAGCCCGTACACCGCGTCACCTAAGAATGCAAGCGCCAAAGGACTGTATGTATTTGGATTTTGCACAGGAAGGACAGGTTCGGTCAAAAGAACAACTCCATTTCCATTTTATATATTGGATTGCAGGTAATGGCGGGTTTCCACGCCCGCCCGCTTGTCATTCTGAGGCGAAGCCGAAGAATCTCTTGCTGATGCAATCTATTTAAATACGAGATCCTTCGCTACGCTCAGGACGACCATTTTTATTGCGTTTTGTCGCCCGAGCTGTATGCAAATACCGCGAAACGGCAAAGCGCAAAAATGACAGAAAAGACAGCAAAAGCATTTCGTGCAATTTTGCAAGGATTTTTTTGCAAGACAAGGCGCAGGCTTGAAGGCGTATGCAGATACGCCGAGAGGCTGCAACACAGTATTGCGGAAAAAGACTGCAAAGTATTTCGAGTGAATTTTGGTGCGGAACAAGGCGAATGGGCGCAGGCATATGCAGATATTCCAAGCCCGTTCAACGCAGTTCCGCGCCAAAAGGCACCGAAATCAGGGTACATAGTCGAATTCGAGGTCGTAAATACTTACTGTGTCTCCCTCTTCAATCCCCTTTTCACGAAGCGCGTCAATGATACCGCTGGATTGTAAAACCGTTTGAAAATACTGCAAAGAGGAATAATCGTCCAAATCGGTTTTGCAAAGAATACGGTACAGCCATTCGGCTTCGACGATATATACGCCGTCCTCCACGGTGATTGTAAAACCGTCTTTCTGTTTCTTTGCAAAGAGTTCCTGCGGGATTTCTTCGCTTTCATAGCGTTTCACGGGCGGCAGAGTTTGGAGCTTCGCCGCCACGGCGTTAATCAGTTCTTTCGTTCCGTGCTTTATCGGCGCAACGATTTCAAAATACTGCAAACCTTTGCTTTCAATATAATTACGGAAGCGTTCAAGTTGTTCGTCGTCTGCCAAGTCGATTTTATTGCCCGCGACAATTTGCGGGCATTTGGCAAGTTCGGGGTTGAATTTGACCAATTCTTCGTTGATTTTTTCAAAATCTTCAATCGGGTCGCGCCCCTCACTGCCCGCGACATCGACCACATGGACTAGCATACGGCAACGCTCGACATGGCGCAAAAATTCGTGCCCTAAGCCGACGCCCTCTGCCGCGCCCTCGATAAGCCCCGGAATATCCGCCATCACAAAGCTCTGCTCGGGACCCATGGAAACCACGCCCAAGACGGGGGTAATCGTGGTAAAGTGGTAATCGCCGACAATCGGCTTTGCCTCGCTCACGACGGAAATCAAAGAGGACTTGCCGACATTCGGAAAGCCCAACAGCCCCACATCGGCAATGAGTTTTAATTCAAGGGAAACCTCCCATTCCTCGCCCGGTGCGCCGCTTTTGGCAAAGCGCGGGGTTTGACGCGTAGAGGTGGCAAAATGGCAGTTGCCCCAGCCGCCTTTACCGCCCTTTGCGGCAACAAACGGTTCACTTCCGGACATATCCGCCATCACGGCGCCGCTTTCCACTTCGCGGATAATCGTGCCGCGCGGCACGCGAATGATTAAATCCTGCCCTTTTTTGCCGTTACAGCGTGCACCGCGGCCGTTTTGCCCGTTTTCGGCTTTGTATTTGCGTTTGTAGCGAAAATCGGCAAGGGTGGAAAGGCTATCATCGACCTGAAACACAATGTTCCCGCCGCGACCGCCGTCACCGCCGTCCGGCCCGCCGGACGCGACATATTTTTCACGGTGAAACGCGACCGCACCGTCGCCGCCGTTGCCCGCCTTAATTTTAATTTTTGCAATATCGACAAACATATTCCTATTCCCTGTTCTTTTTAAAGTTTTGTATTTCGGTCATAATTATTAGTATTATAGCAAAAAGCAGTAAAAAGATAAATAGATTTTTGAAAAAAATCGATTTCTCCGTCTTTTGCCGAATTTGTTCGATTTTTTTGAAGATTTTTCATTTTGTTTGTTCGATTGAATTGTGTTCTTATATATTGACAACCACAATATATTGTGCTATTATTGTAATATAAAGAAAAAAACTCCAAAAAAGTTCGTCAAAGTCCGCATTTTTGGACTTTACAATAAAATTTCCGAACATTTGTGTTGACAAACGAAAAATACCTGCTATAATAAGGGTACAACAAAGAAAACAAATGTTCGATTTCGTTCGGAGGTAAGAAATATGACAACTGCTATACTTGTTAAATCTTTCTTGGAGCTTGCATTTATTGTTTTGCTGATTTACGGCTTTGCACATGAAGATAAGGTCATCGCCTTTGAGCAAAAGGTATGGCGTGTTCTCTTTGTGAATTACAGACGCTATCGCCGCAAAAAACGCTATGCCAAAATGCAGAAAAACCGTGATTTCCGCGTGGTAAACGGCGGCAGTGCAACCGCCCCCCGCAAACGCGTGCGCGGCACAACGCATGTCGCGTAAGCGGATTTTTCCGTTTTGCTTTTCCGAAATCCTTTCTATATTCACACAAACCCACCGCGGGGCAGACCGAAACAAGTAGGTCTGCCCCGCGGTGGGTTTTCTATGTCTTAAACTTGTTTATGATTTTAAGCTGAGAGCAAGCCTCGCCCTACGCATAAAAATTATTTTGTGCGTGTGGAGAACGGTCTCGTCCGTTCCCTACAATACAGCGTTGTCAATCCGCCACATATTCGCGCACGCGAAGCGGAATGCCCATACGGTCGGCGAGGACTTGACACGCGGCGATGTCCTCTTCGGGAATTACATCGACCAGTGAGAATTTTAAGTTTACGCCCGTTTCCTTGCAATCGCGTGCGAACTGCAACAGCGCGTCAAACGATTTTTCGCCGAAACTCGGATTGCACAGTTCATTGTATTTTTCCGCCGTCGGAGCGTTTAACGAAATCGAAATTGTATCGAAGTATTGGCACAATTCCTTTGCCGTCGGTTTTTTGTTGAGCAAATCCGAAAGCCCGTTGGTATTTAAGCGCAGTTTTAAACCTTTTTCTTTGAGGTACGCCGCCGCTTGCAGTAAATTGTCATACGCGCAGGTCGGCTCGCCGTACCCGCAGAACACCACTTCATCGGTATAGCCTGTGAAATCCCACGCGTCAATCGCCGCTTTGATTTCCGCAAAAGACGGCATATGCTTGGTAAACCACAGCGTTGCCGCCTCGCCCACGCTGTCGCCGTTGTTGCGAATGCAAAACTTGCAACGGCACGGGCACGCGTTCGTGATATTCATATAAATTTTGTTTTCAAAGGTATACACAATATCTGCCATAAAACAACACTCCTTCGGTCAGATATGCAAAATCAAGCCTTTTGCACCATATCCAAAAAGTAACGATGCACGGTCAAATCCGCTGTCAGTTCCGGATGGAACGCCGTAACGAGTTGGTTGCCGTCGCGTGCCGCGACAATGTGCCCGTCCACCACGGACAAAACCTCCGTATTCCCCGACACAGACGCAATATACGGCGCGCGGATAAAGGTCATCGGCACATTTTCGTGTTCGGCAAAGGCTGAAACCGTATGGAAACTGCCGAGTTGCCTGCCGTAGGCATTGCGCACGGCGGACAGCGCCATGGTCGCAAAATGCGTTGCACCGTGCTCGACTTCCTTCGCCAACAGCAACAGCCCCGCACAGGTACCGAAAACCGGCAAACCGTTTTCAATTTTTTCTTTTATTGTATCAAACAGGTCTAAATCGCGCAACAGCTTTCCCTGCACGGTGCTTTCGCCGCCCGGGATAATCAGCCCGTCAAACGGCTGTTCCAAATCCTTTTTTTGGCGAATTTCAAACGAGGAAACACCGAGACGCGAGAGCATTTGCTCATGCTCGATAAATGCCCCTTGCAGGGCGAGAACCGCAATCTGCATTATTTGCCTCTTTCCGCCATCAGCAGTTGAATTTCCGACTCGTTGATGCCGACCATTGCCTCGCCCAAATCTTCGGAAAGTTCCGCGAGCAGCTTGGCATCGGTGAAATTGGTAACCGCCTGCACGATTGCCGCCGCGCGCTTTTCGGGATTGCCGGATTTGAAAATCCCCGAGCCGACAAACACGCCCTCCGCGCCCAGCTGCATCATCAGTGCCGCATCTGCGGGGGTAGCGACGCCGCCCGCCGCGAAATTGACCACGGGCAGTTTTTTGTTTTCGTGCACATACAGCACCAAATCGTAAGGTACTTGCAGTTGCTTTGCCGCGTCAAACAATTCGTCCTCGGACATCGAGCCGATACGGCGAATTTCGGACTGCATCATACGCATATGGCGCACCGCCTGCACCACATCGCCCGTGCCGGGCTCGCCTTTGGTACGAATCATGGCCGCGCCCTCGTTAATGCGGCGCAGTGCTTCGCCGAGGTCTTTCGCGCCGCAGACAAACGGCACATCAAACGCGGTTTTGTCAATGTGGTATTTATCGTCTGCCGGGGAAAGCACTTCGCTTTCGTCGATATAATCAATTTCAATCGCCTGCAAAATCTGCGCTTCGGCGAAATGCCCGATGCGGCACTTTGCCATAACGGGAATGGAGACTGCCTCTTGAATCCCCTTAATCATTTTCGGGTCGCTCATTCTTGAAACGCCGCCCGCCGCGCGAATATCCGCCGGAATGCGTTCAAGCGCCATGACCGCGCAAGCACCTGCCGCTTCGGCAATGCGAGCCTGTTCGGGCGTGGTAACATCCATAATCACGCCGCCTTTGAGCATCTGCGCCAAATTTTTATTCAATTCAAATCTACTGTTTTCCATATTGTTTGTACTCCTTTATTTCATAATTCTCTTTTTAAAATCCATTTTGTCAAGCGCCGCGGCGAAGATATAATAAATCACCGCACTGCCCGTCGCCTGCACCAAGCTCGCAAGCATCGATACCGCCGCCGTGGGGAAGGTATAGAGCAAGCCTTCGACCAAAAAGTAGCCGAAAATCGTAATCAACCCCGACACAATCGGCATAAACGCTGTGGTTTTGTTGAGGATTTTTTGGGGGCTTTGGGTTTTGTGCAAGGTATACACCAACGCAAACGGCAGGGCATTGAGCGCTTTAATTACCGCTGTAAACGGCGCCCACATTGCCGCACCCGCCAGCATATCGGCAACGAACCCGCCGACTGCCGCCGCCGCACAGGCATAAGGCAGGGGCAGAACGCACGCGGCGATGTAAATCATACTGTCGCCGAAGTGCAAATACCCGTCGTTAATCCCCGTTTTAAAGCTGACATATGCGGTCATGACGGCAATCAGCGCCGCGAACAGCGCCGCCGTCACCAAATTGATCAATTGTTTTGTGCTGTTTGACTTTTTCATTACAATAACATCTCCAAATACTTTTGAAAATTCACCCCGTCGTTGCGGTTGGTCCTCTCGTGGAAACTGTCCTTGATAGACGCTTCCAAAAACCGTACCGCTTTTTGTACGGCGTGCTCGACCGTCTCGCCGTTGACAAGACTGCCCGCCAGCACCGCCGAAAACAAATCCCCTGTGCCCGAAAAGCTCCCGCCGAAGCGTTTGCTTGTGACAACGGAAGCGCCGTCCTTCGTCACGGAAACATTGCAAATATCCGCACCCGTGCAAACGCCTGTCACCACAACCGTGTGCAAGGTGTCCGAAAGCAAGGAAGCAGCAAGTTGCGCAATTTGCGCTGTATAATTTGCACGGTCACTTTGCGCTTGCAGTGCGGCAAAATCGGTGTCGGTCAAAATACAGAGTTCCGTAAGATTGGGCGTCAGGACATTCGCACGGCGTGCAAGCGCCGCAATCTTTGCACACAGCGCGCTGTCATATGTATCGTATACAACGCCGTCGTCCGCCATCACAGGGTCACAGACATACAAAGTATCCGCCGTTTGAAATTCGTCCAAAAACCGCAAAATTTTGTCCGCCTGCTTTGCCGACGCGAGATACCCTGTCAAAATCCCGTCAAACCGCACACCGAGCTTGCGCCATTCGGCAATATACGGGTTCAAGCGGTCGGTAAAATCATCACAGTAAAAGCTGTCATAGCCCGTTTGATTGGACAAAATCGCCGTCGGCAACGGACAGCATTCGGTTTTGAGCACCGACAGCACCGGCAGCGCCGCCGTCATAGAACATCGCCCGAAGCCGGAAATATCATTGACTACTGCAATTTTCTTCAAACAACCGCCGCCTTTTTTCGGGTCTTGCATATGCATCTGTTTTCGTATATAATATAGCAAAGTTGGCATTATGAAAATATACAGATTTTAAAAATTTTTAGGGGACAGTTTATGGAATTGCAAATAAATTCGACCTTTTCTCCGCTTTTGACCACGGACATACCTTTATATATGCAGGTGTATACCTATTTTCGGGATTTGATTACAGACGGCAAGCTCGCACCGAATACCCGCCTGCCCTCGGTGCGGCGCTGTGCCGAAAATTTCTCGGTCAGTCGCACCACGGCAGAGGCGGCGTATTTTCAGCTTTGCGCGGACGGCTATGTGCTGGAAAAGCCCCAAAGCGGCTATTAGGTGACAGATTTGTATTTTCACAAGCCGCAAAAAAAAGCAACGCTCGAAAAAGCAGACGCGCCCCTTGTCCGCTATGATTTTTCCGCACTTTCCGCCGACCGCGAAAGTTTTGATTTTACGCTTTGGCGGCGGTATTTGAAAAGCGCGCTTCGGCAAGATGAACGGTTGCTCTCCTACGGCGCGGTGCAGGGCGAGCCCGATTTGCGCGAAGCTGTATCCCAATATATTTCGCAAAAACGCAATGTGGTCTGCACGGCGGAAAACATTGTGATCGGCGCGGGCGTACAAAGTCTTTTGCATATTCTGTGCGCGATGCTGACCCCCGGCACAATCTGCTTTCAGGATAAAAGCTTTGCAGAGGGGCAGGCAATTTTTCGCGACCACGGCTTTCAAATTGTCGAAAATGAAACGGACGCACAGTTACTGTATACCTCCCCGTCGCATATGAACCGCTGGGGCGATGTGATGCCCGCCAAGGCGCGTATTGCCCTGTTAAAGCAAGCCGCCGCGCACGGCACACTGCTCATAGAGGACGATTATGACAACGAGTTCGGCTATTTCGACAAGCCAACGCCCGCACTGCAGGGCTTGGACGGCGGACACAATGTAGTGTATCTTGGTACCTTTTCCAAATTGCTGTTGCCGTCCATTCGCTTGAGCTTTATGGTGCTTTCCGACCGACTATTGCCGCGCTATCTCGAAATTGCGCCGCTTTACAGTCAAACCGCCTCTAAAGCCGAGCAAATCGCGCTGTGTCAGTTCATTCGGGACGGCCATTTGGCAAGTCAAATCCGCAAGGTGCGAAAGCTCTATGCGCAAAAGGCGTTTTTATTGGAACAGGCGGTCAAAACCGTATTCGGTGACGCGGTGGAAACGCATATCGGCGACACGGGCTTTGTCGTCAAAGCCGATTTGCGAACCGACCTTTCCCCTACCGAAGTGCGTACGCGTGCATTGCGGGCAGGCATTCTTCTGCGCACCGACCGTGGACAAAGCGGCACGGTTTCTTTGCTTTTGTCGTGTTCGGGATTGCACAGCGATGCCTTTTTAACGGCACTGACCGCATTGCGCGCAGCTTGCCCTCCCAAAAGCGTACAATAATTGTTTCATTTGAAACAGATTTACAAGCGTTTTTCAACGAGTGTCGAAAAAGAAAGAAAAATATCAATTTACAACAATCAGTATGAAAATACTGATTGTTTTTTTGTAAAAAATGATAGATTTTTAACATACTTTCTGCTATAATCCTATTATATGCGTTGGTATAGCCGCGCGCATACGATTTTTCGCAAAGGAGGAAATACACGAATGCTCAAAAAAATCAGTTCGATTCCGTTTCGCGGCACCCCCGAGCAAGAGGCGCAGCTGCAAGCGGTCATCGATGAATCCAAGAGCGACAAAAGCCTGCTGATGCATGTCATGCAGGTGGCACAGGAAATCTACGGGTATCTGCCCTACGAAGTGCAGGTGATGATTGCCGAGGGTATGGATGTACCGCTGGAAAAGGTCTACGGGGTGTCCACCTTCTACGCGCAGTTCTCGCTTTCACCGAAAGGGGAAAACAACATATCGGTTTGCTTGGGAACGGCTTGCTATGTCAAGGGCTCTCAGCAGATTTTAGACAGACTGACCAAAGAACTCGGCATCGGCGCGGGCGAATGCACGCCGGACGGGCGCTTTTCGCTGGAAGCCTGCCGCTGCATCGGTGCATGCGGTTTGGCACCCGTTTTGACCGTCAATGATGAGGTGTACGGCAAAATCACCGAGGATGATGTGCCCGACATTCTCGCGAAATATCAAAACTGATGCGCGAGCTGTCATTGAATGTGCTGGACATTGCACAGAATTCCATTGCCGCCGCCGCAACGCAAATTCAGATTGAAGTGGTCGAGCGTACCGATACGCACACGCTCACCATCGGGATTTATGACAACGGTTGCGGAATGACCGACGAACAGGTCAAAAGCGTATTGGACCCGTTTTATACCACCCGCACCACCCGTAAGGTGGGTATGGGTGTGCCGCTGTTCAAAATGGCGGCGGAACAAACGGGCGGCAGTTTGACCGTTTCGTCAAAGGTCGGCATCGGCACCAACATCAAAGCCGTTTTTCACACCGACAGCGTGGATTTCACACCGCTTGGGGATATGGCGTCCACGGTGACAACGCTTGTGAGTATGAATACGGAAATCCAATTTTTATACCGCCACAAGGTGGATAAACGGGAATTTATTTTCGACACGGCGGAAATCCGCGAAATTCTCGGCGATGTGCCGCTTTCCGAACCCGCTGTGGTGCAATGGATGCGCGAATTTATTGAAGAAAATACAAAAGCTCTGTACGGAGGTGTTACAGAATGAAATCTTTGGAAGAACTGATGGCTATTCGCGAGAATGCCAAAAAGAAAATGACCGTGCGCGAGGACACGGGCGATGAGAACATTCGTATCGTTGTCGGTATGGCAACCTGCGGCATTGCGGCGGGTGCGCGCCCGGTGCTCAATGCCTTTGTCGATGAAATCGCAAAGCGCGGCTTAAAGGGCGTAACCGTTTCGCAGACCGGCTGCATCGGCATGTGCCAGTATGAACCGATTGTCGAGGTTTTAGAGCCCGGCAAGGAAAAGGTTACTTATGTCAAAATGACCGCCGAAAAAGCGGTGAAGGTCGTCAATGACCATATCGTCAACGGCAATCCGATTGTCGATTTCACCGTCGGCGCGGCAACAAAATAAGGAGGAAAAACAATGTATCGTTCCCATGTTCTGGTTTGCGGCGGTACCGGTTGTACCTCTTCAAACAGTCTTGCGATTATTGAGGCACTCGAAGCCGAAATCGCAAAAAAGGGCTTGCAGGATGAAGTCAAGGTTGTCCGCACGGGCTGCTTCGGACTTTGCGCCTTGGGCCCCATTATGATTGTCTACCCCGAGGGCAGTTTTTACAGTCAGGTGCAGGTGTCCGATGTGCCCGAAATCGTCGAGGAGCACCTGTTAAAGGGCAGACTGGTCAAACGGTTGCTTTACGATGAGACCGTCACGATGGACGATGTCAAATCCTTGCAGGAAACCGATTTCTACAAAAAACAGCACCGTGTGGCTTTGCGCAACTGCGGTGTCATCGACCCTGAAAACATCGAGGAATACATCGCATTTGACGGCTATATGGCGCTTGCGAAATGCTTAAAGGAATACACTCCCGAACAGGTCATTCAGATTGTGAAGGACTCGGGGCTTCGCGGCAGAGGCGGCGGCGGTTTCCCGACCGGCTTGAAATGGAGCTTCACAGCCGCCAACCAGGCTGACCAAAAATATGTGGTCTGCAACGCGGACGAGGGCGACCCCGGCGCGTTTATGGACCGTTCCGTACTGGAAGGTGACCCGCACTGCATCGTCGAAGCGATGGCGATTTGCGGCTATGCCACAGGCGCAAGCGAAGGCTATGTCTATGTCCGCGCGGAATACCCCATTGCCGTAAAGCGTTTGCAGATTGCCATTAAACAGGCACGCGAATATGGGCTTCTCGGCAAAAACATTTTCGACAGCGGCTTTGATTTTGATTTGCATGTGCGTTTGGGCGCAGGCGCGTTCGTCTGCGGCGAGGAAACCGCGCTGATGACCTCCATTGAGGGCAACCGCGGTGAGCCGAGACCCCGACCGCCCTATCCGGCGGTCAAGGGCTTGTTTGCAAAACCCACCACCGAAAACAATGTCGAAACCTTTGCCAACATTCCGCAGATTATCTTAAAGGGTGCGGATTGGTTCGCCTCAATGGGTACTGAAAAATCCAAGGGCACCAAGGTCTTTGCACTCGGCGGCAAAATCAAGAACACCGGTCTTGTCGAAATCCCAATGGGCACAACCTTGCGTGAAATCATCGAGGAAATCGGCGGCGGCATTCCGAACGGTAAAAAGTTCAAAGCGGCGCAGACGGGCGGCCCCTCCGGCGGTTGTATCCCCGCTTCGCTTATGGACACCCCGATTGACTATGACAACTTGACCGCCATCGGCTGTATGATGGGCTCGGGCGGCTTAATCGTTATGGACGAGGACAACTGTATGGTGGACATTGCGAAGTTCTTCTTAAACTTCACGGTTGACGAGTCCTGCGGCAAGTGCACACCCTGCCGCGTCGGTACAAAACGACTGCTGGAAATGCTCGACAAAATCACCGAAGGCAAAGCCACGATGGAGGATTTGGACAAATTAGAGGATTTGTGCCACTACATCAAGGCAAACTCCCTTTGCGGCTTGGGGCAGACTGCTCCCAACCCCGTACTGGCGACGCTCAAATTCTTCCGCGAGGAATATGTGGCGCACATCCAGGATAAGAAGTGCCCCGCCGGCGTCTGCAAGGCGTTGATGACCTACGCGATTGAGCCTGACAAGTGCCGCGGCTGTACCGCCTGCGCGAGAAAGTGCCCCGCCGGTGCTATCGAAGGAAAAGTCAAGGAAGTACATACCATTCATACCGACAAGTGCATCAAATGCGGCGTCTGCTTGGAGACCTGCAAATTCGGTGCCGTTGTCAAGAAATAAGGAGTGTGCCTAATGGAAACAGTCAATATTCAAATTAACGGCATGCCCTTGAGCGTGCCGAAGGGCATTTCGATTTTGGAAGCGGCAAGATTTGCCGGCATTGAAATCCCGACCCTTTGCTATTTAAAAGACATCAACGAAATCGGCGCGTGCCGCATCTGTATGGTTGAAGTGAAAGGCGCAAGAAGCCTCGTGACCGCTTGCGTATACCCCGTAAACGAGGGTATGGAGATTTTCACCAACACCGAGCGCGTACGCCATTCCCGCAAAATGACGCTGGAGCTTATCCTTTCCACGCACGATAAGAAATGTCTTTCCTGCGTTCGCAGCGGCAACTGCGAATTGCAGGCGCTGTGTAAGGAATTCGGCGTAGACGACGGCGACGCCTTTGCGGGTGAAACCATTCACTACGATTTCGACGATTCCGCCGCACATATGGTGCGTGACAACAACAAGTGTATTCTTTGCCGCCGCTGTGTTGCGGCTTGCGACGCACAAGGTATTTCCGTTATCGGTGCAAATGCCCGCGGCTTTGATACGCACATCAGTTCGGCATTTGACAAGGATTTGGCGGATGTTTCGTGCATTTCCTGCGGACAGTGCATCGTCAACTGCCCGACGGGTGCTATCGTGGAAAAAGACGATACCGACAAGGTACTCGCCGCGATTAACGACCCCGACAAATTCGTCATTGTCAACACTGCACCGTCTATCCGCGCAACGCTCGGCGAAGCGTTCGGGATGCATATCGGCACCAATGTCGAAGGCAAAATGGTTGCCGCTTTACGCCGTCTCGGCTTTGACAAGGTGTTTGACACCGACTTCGCCGCAGACTTAACCATTATGGAGGAAGCGCACGAGTTCTTAGACCGTGTGCAAAACGGCGGCGTACTGCCGATGATTACCTCCTGCTCGCCCGGTTGGATTAAATACTGCGAGCACTATTACCCCGAACTCATTCCGCATCTGTCCACCTGCAAATCTCCCCAACAGATGTTCGGCGCGACCATGAAAACCTATTACGCGCAGAAGCTCGGTATGGACCCCAAGGATATGGTTGTGGTCGGCGTGATGCCCTGCACCGCCAAGAAGTTCGAGACCAAGCGTCCCGACCAAGCGGCATCCGGCTATCCTGATGTAGACATTGCCATCACCACGCGTGAGCTTGCCCGTATGATTGAAAGCGCGGGTATCTTCTTTAAACACCTGCCCGACGAGGAATTTGACATTCCGTTCGGCGAGTCCACCGGCGCGGCAACCATTTTCGGTGCGACCGGCGGCGTTATGGAAGCGGCATTGCGTACTGCGGTAGAAACCTTGACCGGCGAAACCCTGCCGAGCGTGGACTTCAAAGAAGTACGCGGTATGGAAAGCGTCAAAGAAGCAGAATACGATGTTGCAGGGCTGAAAGTTAAGGTTGCGGTTGCCAGCGGCACGAAAAATGCCAAAGTGTTGCTTGACAAAATCAAGGACGGCACCGCGGACTATCAGTTCATTGAGATTATGGGCTGTCCGGGCGGCTGTATCAACGGCGGCGGCCAGCCGATTCAGCACGCAGTTGTGCGCAACTTCGTCGATTTGAAAGCGCGCCGCGCGGAAGCACTCTATACGGCAGACGCCGAGAATCCGAAGCGCAAATCGCACGAAAACGAGGCAATCAAGGAGCTGTACAACGAGTTCTTGGGTGAACCCGGCAGCCACAAGGCGCACGAAATCCTGCACACCTCCTATGTTGCACGCAAAAAATACAACTAATCCGACTGCAAAAAAGTGCCTGCCTGTTTTTTAGGCGGGCACTTTGCATATGCGCAACAATTCTATCAAAATTGTTGTGCAGTTTCGGCAATTTATATTGTTTCGGTACGGTTTAGTTACTTGACGGTGCGGCAGTTTAATAGTATAATGAAAAAAGTATAAAAAAGGAGGCTGTGTAATGAAAAAGAAAATCACTTTAGACACAGGCAAAAAGGTATTCCCTATCCTTTTAATGGTTGTGGGTATCGGCATTATGCTCGCGGAATGGATTTTCCGTTTGAACTTTGTCAGCGTGGTTGCTGTGGCGTACTGCTGCATTATGTCCGCTGTCATTCTGCTGAGCCTCATCATTAAAAAGAAAGTTTACGCACCGATGGTATACGGTTACGCGGCGGCTGTGCTCGGCGTGGTTGTATACTACATCATTTGGGGCGCAGATGCCGGCTTCGGCGCGTTTTCCTCGGGCCTTGCAGGATACGCTTCTGCGGACCACCCGTGGTTACAGGGCGAAGGCAATTTCGGCACGAGACTGCTCGGCAACCTGTTGCTTGCACTCCCCTCTGCAATTTGCCTTTGGGGCTTATTCTTTACGGCAAAGCATACTTTCAAAAAAGAAAATGCAAAAAAAGCACTTTCGGGCGTCCTCAGCGTGTTGTTAATTGGCACCAGCATTCTCTATGTATTGACGATGAACCTGCGCTCCAAACCCAACACCGAACGCCTTTGGGAAGGGCAAGACGATTACTTAAACGGCGTAGACAAAACCGCCAAGGAAACCGACAATCCCAATGTGCTGTTCATTTTGATGGACGACCTCGGCTGGGGCGATATTTCCCTGAACGGCGCAATTTACGACACGCCGAATATTGACAGCATCGGTGAAAACGGCATTGCGTTGGACAACTTCTATTCCTCGTATTCCGTTTGCTCGCCCGCGCGTTTCGCGGCAATGACCGGTCGCTATCCGTACCGTGGCTATGCGGATAATGTTATGTACCCGACCATCGCCACGATTACCCCGTTTGCACAAACCCGTATTTTCAACTCGATTGAAATGGGCGGCAATGCTGACGGTATGCTCGGCGATGAAATCACGATCGCCGAAGTATTCAAAGCGGCGGGCTACAACACCGGCGCATTCGGCAAATGGCATTTGGGCGATTACGGCGAATATCTGCCGACCAACCAAGGCTTCGATTACTTCTACGGCAGTCACCATGTAAACGATATGACGCCGTTCTACCATGTCCGTGAAGAAAACGGCGAATACGAAATCGTGCACGGCACAGACGAAATGTTTGTGGACGGCAAAAAAGACCAAAGCAAGCTGACGGAATGGATTAACGACGAAATGATTAACTGGATTACTGACCAGGTGGAGAATTCCGACGAGCCGTTCTTTGCATATTATGCTTCTCCGTGGCCGCACGCGCCCGTATTTGCAGGCGATGATTTCGACGGTACCAGCGGTATGGGTACTTATGTGGACTGCATTACCGAAGTGGACTATTACCTCGGTCAGTTGTTTGACAAGCTTGAAGAGCTCGGCGTCTTAGAGGACACCATTATCATCTTCACCAGTGATAACGGTCCGGCATTGGAAGGCTCGGTCAGTGATCTGCGCGGCGGTAAATATCTTGCCTATGAGGGCGGTCAGAAAGTACCGTTCTTAATTCGTTGGGATAACGACAACGGTGCGCTCGGGCAAAAAGGCACAAGCAGAGAGCAATCTGCAACGCTTGTAGACTTGTTCCCGACTCTGATTGAGCTTTGCGGCATTACCGGTAACAGCGGACAGACGAACTATCTGCCGACTGACCGCGTCATTGACGGTGTTTCGATGACTTCGCTGTTAAAGAATGACACCGTCATTCATACCGCGGAACATCCGATTTTACATATGAAGCGCGAAGACATCAAAGCCATTCAGTATACAAAATCGACTGCCGAAGTGTTGGAGCAGTACCCGGATTACGACTATGATATACTCAAAGATAATGATTTCGTCACCTTTAAGTATTTCGACCGTATCCAGAATGACAACTCTGCATTCTTCGACAAATACCGTAAGAACTGGCTGCATATTTTGACAGATGATGCCGGCGAAAACTACAACCGCACGCCTGTGTACCCCGAAATTGCAGACGAATACCATGCGAAGCTCGATGAAATCCAGCAGGATTTCAAAGACAACCGCCGCGGTATTATAAAATAACATATTTCCCCGAAAGATGTGGTCTTATGCCAAGCTTATCCTTGATGATAAAACCGGCGTCGTCCCTTTGCAATCTTTCGTGTGAATACTGCTTCTACCGAGATGTTTCCGAGCACAGGGAACATCTCGGTTTTGGTACTATGACACTCGAAACCGCCGATATTCTCATTCAAAAAGCCCTCGACTTTGCCGACGGGCATCCGGTTGCCTTTGCCTTTCAAGGCGGCGAGCCGACGCTTTGCGGTCTGCCGTTTTTTGAACATTTTACAAAAACGGTCAAGCAGAAAAATCGTAAAAACAGCAATGTGTTTTATTCCATTCAAACCAACGGCACAAAACTCACCGACGAATGGGCACAGTTTTTTGCCGATAATCAATTTTTGGTGGGACTGAGCTTAGACGGCGACTTAGAGGGTAACAAATTCCGCAAAAAGCCCTCTGGCCAAAACTCGTTTTATCAAATTCTCTCTGCCGCCGAAACCCTAAAGCGCCACGGTGCGGAATTCAATATTTTAACGGTTTTAACCGGCTACTGTGCCGAAAACGGCGAACGGATTTACCGGTATTTCCGCCAAAAGGGCTTTCGGTATTTACAGTTTATCCCGTGTTTGCGCCCGTTTGACTCGGAAGAGGAAAGCGAGCTGTATATGACGCCCGACCAGTATGCGGACTTTTTAATTCGCGTATTCAATTTGTATGTTAAAGACTATGTGCGCGGGCAATATATGAGCGTACGGCAGTTTGACAACTGGGTGCGGCTGTTTTTAGGACAGCAGACCGAGCAATGCGGCATTTTGGGGCACTGCGCACACCAATTTGTTTCGGAAAGCAACGGCAATATTTACCCATGTGACTTCTACTGCACGGATGAATATCTGCTCGGCAACATTCACGAAACGGATTTTCGTACGATGGCAAACAGCAAAACAGCGGTCGATTTTATCAAGGAAAGTCTCCCTGTTCCCGACCGCTGCAAAAAATGCAATGTCTATCCCCTTTGCCGTGCAGGCGGATGCAAACGCACACAGCAAAGTGCGGATTATTGCGCCGCATACAAAAAATTCTTCACCTCGTGTCTGCCGCTTTTCCGCGTGTTCATTGCAGAAAAGCCCCCGCAGGAACGGAAATAAACCCATAAAAAAGTCATTCTGAACGAAGTGAAGAATCTAAAACGCAACAAGGAAGGAGATTCTTCGCCTACGGCGCAGAATGACAACGCTTAGAGAACGCGCAAAACCGTTCCCTACGCGCGAAATACAGTATGCAAAAAACGCCGAACAGAAAACCTGTTCGGCGTTTATTGATTGTATTACCTTATTCCGTTTCTTCTAAGCTTTCCAGTGCGGAGCGCACAGCAGCAATGACAAATGCAGAAAATGTGCAGTCCTTTCCCTGAATTGCATTTTCCACTTGTTCGACAACATCATTCGGAAAGCGGATTGTTTTATTTGTTGTTGAGGGAATAGACGGAATTTGAAATTTACCCACAAGTCCACCTCGCAATACGATTGTACTGCTTATAGTGTATTCTGTTTTATATTTAAAATATGCATTGCAATTGCAATGCATATTTGATATAATACATTGAGGTGATAAGAATGGCAGAATTTTGCTTAGAATGTTGGAATGAATTAAATGGCACAGACGAGCCGGAAAGTCATTACATTCTTTCAGAGGAATTAGAATTATGTGAAGGTTGCGGCGAATGGAAAAATGTTATAATCGCAGAACGAACTTTTGGTTTTTCTGATTTGTTTTACAACCATTCTTTCTTTCACAAGCGAAAGAAAAAAGACAGATAGCAAAACTATCTGCCTTTTCTTATCGAAAAGATTTACGGTGTAATTTCAAACCAATTCACGCCGTTTTCATCAAAGGTACAGCGATTGGCAAAGCGTACAGTGCACGGAGTATAAATCTCTTTTTCCAGCGACAGCCCGATTTTTTGAATGGCTCCGAACTCCCCGCTTACGGAAAAAGTCCCTGCGCCGCCGCCAAGCAGTTTTTCGGGTGCATAATCTGTAAAGGGAAATTGCTTCACACTTCCGTCTGCGTCGGCAAGATGTAAAGTCAACCTTGTAAACGCATACGGTAATGCAAACCCGTCATTTGACAGTTTTACAGTTGCAGTTTGGTTTCCGGTCTCGGTCTCGGTTACCAAGATTTCCCGCACCGCAATCTGATACCCCAAATGGTCGGTCAAAAAGTCAAAGACCGTACGTTCCAACGCTTGCCCGTTCTGTGTGAAATATGCCGATGTATGCGGACAGCCAAGCTCGCTTGCGCGCAGTGCGGTGAGCTTTTCCGACTGCCAACGCACCATATTAAACTGCCCGTCTTCTTCCATATAATTATGCGTTAAGCTTAGAGTAGAAAGGCTGTGCTCGGCACAGGCAGTCAGCATTTCACAGCCGTCAATCAAGCCATCGTGCACGGTTTTATCTCTGCCCCACGGCATTTCGCCGTCGTTCAGTGTAAAGCGTGACTCCTTTATAAAATTTTGGAACCGTTCGCTGTCCGGCGCACCGGCAGGCGTGTTCCATTTGTGGTACGCCCCAACCAAAAAATCGTCGTGATAGCCTACACGCGCCGCATTTTCCGTGTTTTGTATGCAGTCTTTAAACTTTTGCATCCGCACTTGCAAAGGCAAATATGCGGGCGCAGTGTCGCACAAGGCAAACAGCATTTTCTTTTTATTGTGATAATGCCGCGCGGTATGCCATTCGCCCCACGCACCGATGACGCCTGCCTGCAAAACGAGTACCGTGTCACGCACCAACGCGTCATTTTCCGCCAACCACTGTTTGATTTGGCGTAAATGCCCATATATACGATGAGAGGTCGGACCGACTTTGCGATCCACATCAAATTCATATGCAAATCGCAGGACAGCACGCAAGTGCCGCGCGCGTAAACCCTCCAAATACGCATTTAACTGTGCAAACGCGGTATCATCCAACGGTTTTTTACAGTATTCGGTTAAATACACATACACCTGCACAAGCGTGCACGGCGTGTCGCGGTACAGTTCGATTTGTGTGTCTAAAAAGCCAAGCGGAGTTTCACCCGTATGAAACATCACCGTGTTGCTCCCCAAGGTCAAATAGGTTTCCATGCGCCAGCCGCGGTCGGGATTTTGCCGCAAAACCGAAAACCCTTCCCCCTCCAATAACGGCGGGTGCAGTAAAATTGTATCCATTCTCTTTTCTGCCTCCGAAAGATAGTACGGGTATTGTAGCACAGAACGCCCTAAAATGCAAGAAATGCCGCGTCCGGGGATTGCCTTTGGCGAGGGTTTCGCCTGTGCGAAACAAATTTAAATTTAGCGTAGGATTTACGGAACGGTCAAGACCGTTCCCTACGCGTTGTCATTCTGAGCCGTTAGGCGAAGAATCTCGTTTTGCCCATTCTATATTTTGTTCTGTTTGAGATCCTTCGCTACGCTCAGGATGACAAATAAAAATTTTTGTTTCCACTCCAAAATCTTCTGCAACACAAAAACCCGCCGATTTTCGACGGGTTTTTACATTTAAAAACAAAATTCAATTACTGCTTTGCGCCGTTGTCGAACATTTCGAGCACCTTGGCGCTGACCGCGAAGCAACCTGCAAGTCCTTCCAAATTCATATTGTCATAGGTGTCACGGCGGGTATGGTAGTAGTCTTCCAGCTTATGATTTAAACCTGTAATACCGGTCGCGCGGAAGCCTGCCTGTGCGAAGGCGGCAGAATCCGTTGCGCCGCCGAGCGGCGGAACCCAACCCTTTTTACAGGGAATATCCAATTCCTTCGCCGCTTCCATAAACAAGTCAGACACATCTTTGTCCGCCTTAACCGTACCGTTCAAATCGCGGTAGTTGGTCATCAAGAATTTCGGATCGTGAATGGTATCATAGGAATAAATGAAAGTCGGCACATCGTCAAATTCGCCTTTGTGCGCTTCACACCAAGCTTTTGCACCGCGCAAGCCCGCTTCTTCCGAGCCGGTCAGGACAACGCCGATTTCGGTGTTTTCCAATTCAATGCCTTCATCCTTGAGTGCTTTCAAAAGGGCAATCCCCATATAGCAACCGGAAAGGTTGTCGTTTGCGCCGTCAACCACGCGGTTTTTGTTCACCATCCAGTAAAGCCCAACCAAGAACGGCACAAACAGCAAGCCCCACATTGCCAATTTGAAAAGCAAAGAGCCTGTGTCGATAAGACCGAACGAAACGCCGTTCTGCGCAACGGCAATAATGGCAAGCACAAGATAATACACAGCACCGATACCGCAAAGCACTGCGTGCCCCTCAAAACCGACGCCGCCGAGCTTATAATTGACGGGCCATTCCCAAGCCGCATCGGGGTGACCGTTAAAGATAATACGGCGTTTGACTTCGCCTGTGCATTTTTTGATGGCCGTCACATTATGACCGGTCTTTTCCTTAAAGCAACGGTCAATACATTTTTTATACACACCGAATTCCGCAAGCACGATGAAAAGCCCTGCAGCAATCAGCAAAATCGATGCCAACGGGAATACGAAAAACAGCGCAACGGCAAGCAAAACAAAGGTAATGGTGAAATAAATCCACCCGTAAAACGCGCCGGGATGTTCTTGAAACGCTTCCACATCGGCACGCTCACAGCCGCACTGCTCTTTGAGCACTTTCGCCATATATTCGCAAGCCTGCTGTTCCCCTTTGGAACCGGGCGCACGCTTTTCGAACTTTTTGCAGATATATGTAATTTCTTTGAGCATATACTCTGCGGCGGCATCTTTTTTGTCAATGATTTTTTGTAAATCCATAGACCTTTCCCCCTAATAAAAATTTAGTATATTTTACCATAGTACAGCGCTGAAATTATGAATTTTATGTGAATAATATTTTAATAAAAAATGAATAAATAGTCAAAAGTTGAAAATGCGGCAATCTGTATAAAAATCGGGACACGCCTTACCCGTGTCCCGATTTCGGAATGCTTTACGCGGGCAAATCCCGCAAAGATTTAAACACATATCCTTCACTTTTGGCCCAGTCAATGATTCTGCCGAGTGCCTCGGCGTTATCCGGCGAAACCGAATGTAATAAAATCACCGCACCCGGGTGTAAACGGGCAGTCACCGTCTCAAAGGCGTAATCCGCGCCTTTTTGATTGTCCAAATCCCAGTCTGCATACGCCACGGACCAAAACACGCTCTTATACCCCAAAGAACCGACCAAATCCAATGCGCTGTCGGAATATTCCCCCATCGGGAAGCGGAAAAACGGCTCACTGTACCCGAAATTCGTCCGCAAATAATCGTCCATACCCTTAATTTCCTCCGCCATTCGCAAACGCGTCAGCGTCGGAAAAGACGGGTGCTTGACAGAGTGATTGCCGACAATGTGTCCTTCGTTAATCATTCGCGCAATAAGCTCCGGATTGTCCTGCACCTGCGGGAGCGTACAGAAAAATGCCGCGGGTACCTGCTTTTCTTTCAGCGTATCTAAAATTTTTGCAGTATATCCGTTTTCGTAGCCGCAGTCAAAGGTCAGGTACAGCACCTTTTCTGTCGATTTTGTATCGAGGCAAACGGCGTTATAGCCATTCTCCGTGAAATATTTCTGATTATTGACCGAAGTCGTATGCGGTTGTCCGTCCTTTGCCACGCCGTAACTGTATCCGATTTTTTCGGTTGAGAGCCCTTTGGTGTTTTCCGGGTCTTCCACTTTAAATTCCTGTAACGGCAATGCGGGCAAGCCCGTATAGGTTGCGCCGTTTTGTAAAACCGGCGTATCTGCCGTCGCAGGCAACACCTGTACGGGTGTTGTCGTTGCTTCATCCAGTTCCTCCGGCGGTGGCACGGTGGTTGCTGCATCGGACTGCGGCGCAGTGGTATTCGGTAAATCCTGCCGCGCTCTGCCGCAGGCGCAAAACCCTGCTGTCATCGCCAGACAAAGTAAAATACAAATTATTTTTTTCATTCTTTTTTCATTTTTCCTCATAACAAGATACCCGCAGACAGTCTGCGGGTATCTTCTCGCTTATTTCATCATATATTGCATATTGTCCACAAGACCGCCGATGGTGTTTGCCGCTTTTTTAGCGACCTTTCGCGCCTTTCGTTTCGTCGAACTGCCGCGCATTGCCGCGCCGACCATTGCCACAGCACCGCCGACTGCCAAACTGACGCCGACCGCTTTTGCGGCAGATTGCATTTGTGCTTGCATTACATTTCCCTCCTAAATAGATTTGTATTTCTATTTTGTGCGGAAAAAACAACCCCATACGAAGCAAAGCATAACGAAATCGGAAAAATTTTCAAAATGAAGCGTAAAAAGATTACTGTGTATCGTGAATATTTTCCTTTTTTGTTTCTGTATTTTCAAGCGTATTTTTCTCAACAATATACCGCGGGCGCGCCTTTGTCTCTGCATACATTTTCCCGATATATTCGCCGATTACGCCCAGGCAGAAAATTTGAAGGCCGCCGAGCAGAAAAATCACACACAAAAGACTTGTCCAGCCCTGCACGGTGTAGCCGAACAGCTTGATAATCACCGTAACCACCACGGCAATCAAACTAACCAGCGATATGAAAAAGCCTAAGCCCGTAATCAGCTTCAACGGCCGCACGGAAAGACTGGTAATCCCGTTAAAGCCAAGCGACAGCATTTTGGAAAGCGGATAGTGGCTCTCCCCTGCCATACGCTCTTTACGGTCATAATAGACCGACGAGCTTTTAAAGCCGACCAACGGGATAAGCCCGCGCAAAAACAAATTGACCTCGTGAAACTGCGAGAGCGCCTCTAACGCGCAGCGGCTCATCAGGCGGTAATCCGCGTGATTATATACTACCTCTGCGCCGAGCAAATTCAAAATTTTGTAATACCATTTTGCCGTGGTGCGCTTAAACACGGTGTCAGTATCGCGCGCGGCGCGCACGCCGTACACAATCTCGGCACCGTCTGCATATTCGTCCAGCATTTTATCCATTGCATTCACATCGTCTTGCCCGTCGCAGTCAATGGATATGGTGATGTCCGCATAATTTTTTGCCGTCATCAGCCCTGCCAAAAGTGCATTCTGATGCCCTTGGTTGCGGCTGAGTTTTAAGCCTTCCAACCGCGGATTTTTTGCGCGCAAATCCGAAATAACCGCCCAAGTGCCGTCTTTACTGCCGTCATCAACAAACAGCACGCGGCTTTTTTCGGAAATCCGCCTGCTTTGTATTAAAGCAGACAGTTTGTCCGCAAACAAAGTGTTTGTTACGGGCAAAACCTTTTCCTCGTTATAGCAGGGAATGACAATATATAAAATCGGTGCGTCCATATTATGCCTCCGAAGTTCAGATACTATAATAATACCGATTTGCGCGCCCCCTGTCAAGCATAGCGTGGCTTTACTTTTCGCCTGTTCCTTGCTATAATACAGAAAATCGAAACTCAAAAACGGAAGTGGAAAAAATGTCGTTAAATATTGTATTGGTTGAACCCGAAATTCCGCAAAATACGGGGAATATTGCCCGCACCTGTGCTGCAACAGGCGCGCGATTGCATTTGGTAGGCCCGATGGGCTTTAAAATCGATGACAAAAAATTAAAGCGTGCGGGGCTCGATTATTGGCAACTTTTAGACATTACCTATTATGATTCTTTGCAGGAATTTTTGGAGAAAACCCCGCAGGACAACAATTTTTTCTTTTTCACAACCAAGGGAAAACACATTCATTCTGATTTAGTATATCCCGAAAACGCGTATTTATTTTTCGGAAAAGAAACCAAAGGACTGCCCGAATGGCTGTTGCACGAAAATCCCGATTTCTGCGCGCGGTTGCCGATGCTCAACAACGCCCACGCGCGGAGTTTAAACCTCTCCAACACCGTTGCCGTGGCAGTTTTTGAGGTCTTGCGGCAATGGGGATACCCCGAACTGTTGTGTGAGGGGCACTTGCGGGAATATGCGGATTGAGAATTGTCGCGGCGGGGTTGTTTCACCCGAACTGCAAACACACGCTGACCTCATACAAAGAGGGCGCGCGGCCGTCACCGACTGTGGACGAGGAAAAAGTGAAAGAAAACTACCGCCTGGAACAACAGCAGCGCGCATTGGAACGGAAAATTCGATATTGGAAACGGCGCGCGGCGGCGGAATATGACCCGTCTGCAAAAAAAGTATACGAAAAGCAAGTCAAAACCGCAGAACAGAATTTGCGAATCTTTATAGCAGAGCACAAAGACACCCTGCGCCGTGACCCGTGGCGGGAAAAAACATACGATACACCAAATACTGCAAAAGGTCCGAACGCAGAGCAATTCAAACGCTATCAGAAGCGGCTCGGTGAGAACGCGCCAAAGACCATAGAGGAATTTGAGCGCATCAAATACGGAGACGAAACAGCCTGGACAGAATTGCAAACGGAGTATCGATTTACGGGTATTGTAGACAAACTGGTTTCAAAAAATTCTGATTTGCGTGTATACCGTTCGCCGGAGGAAATCCCTAGTGAATATAGTGACGCTGTGTTTGCGTTACCTTTGGAAGAACAAAACGGACTGTATCACTACACGCATTACAAGGAAGGCATAAGAATGAACAAGTTTCTCGGAAAAGTACCTGGGACTGTTCTTTCCGATACGGAATTGCAACATCTAATAGATACGGAATCTGCGTTAAAGCATTGCAGTCTGCCGTATGATACAGTGCTGTGGCGCGGGACAGAAAGCAAATTGCTGGACGGATTTTCTGCTTTGCCTAAAAGAATTTCGGAATGGAAAAAATACAAACTATCATACAAAGGGTTTTCATCCACAAGTATTTTGAAAGATGCATCCTATATCGGAAATCCGGACAAAAATGTGCAGTTGGTACTCATAAAAAGAGCAAATCGAGCGGGTGCGGCGTATGTTGAGGAAATCTCATATAACCGTGCAAATGGCGGGAAATCAGAATACGAAGTTTTGTTGCAAAATGGTGCAGAATATCGTATAATAGAAGCACAAAAGTTTAAAGGGAAATATATTATCGTAGCGGAGGTGTTGTAAGATGACAGACGAAGAACGAATTAAAGAGTACGAGAGGTTATGTGATGAAGCGCACAGTAATTTAGAAGCACCAATGCTTGGTGAGGTTCTAACTCCGCTTTGTATAAGTTGTACGCATATCGATATGAAATATGGAACATGGGACGAACCTGTATGTGACATTTTGGGAGAAAATCCGATTTATTTAGATTGTCATCATTACGATTGCCAAAAATACCAACAAATTGAGGGCGTAGAGGATTGTTATTTACCTAAGC
>JBJEPR010000165.1:0-12126 GCA_051881335.1 Candidatus Fimenecus sp.
AGCGTATCCATCTCTGCCATCGCCGCATCTACACCCGCTTCGGTTGCATATTTGCTGTCGGGCATTGTTACGCGCGTCAAATCGGCATTATGCACCGCAATTTCCAAAGCATAATCATATGCGCCCGGGGTTAACGGCTTTACGGGGTCATATTTGGAAAGGACATCTTGATAAATTGCCTGTGCTTCCGCAGAAATCTGTGAACGCACGGACGCGGGGATTTCACCGAATCTTGCTAACGCTTCGGCAACCACGGAATTATCCACAGTATCCAAGTCAATCGTTGCAAGCCATGCCTCAAATTCCTGCACATACACGATGTTGCGCGCGTCCACACATTTTGCACACAACTGCGCTGTGGTCACGCTGGTTGTTGTCCAAGTGCCTTTACTGTTTTGATTGGCAAAGCTAAAGGACTTGAAGGTCAGCGTGGAAATGACCTTCTGTTCGTATGCACTTAACGCCTCATACGCTGCAATGCCCTTTTCTGCCAATTCAATATCGTTGGTTGCAATGAAGTTCATATACCCTTCGCGCAAAAGTTTTACGGTATCGGTAATCCCTTTCAAATCGGCAAGACCGTCTGTTACAGATAAAAATGCATCATACAAAAGGTCGGCTTCCCAGTTGTATTTTGCCGCAGTCCACTCTGCCGCCGCCTGCGCTTCCGTCGGCTTGTCGCCGCCGTCAAATGCCAACCCGTCAGCGGTCATCTGCTTTTTCACAATCATATTGGTCAAGTCACGCAGCTTGCCGCCGAACGAGGACATCCCGTATGTTTTCGTGCTGGGATTGACACCGTCCATATAGGCACGCGCCAGCGGGGAAGCCGCTTTATAGTCGGCAATATAGCGTTCCAAAACTTCAACGCCTGCAGGATATGCGCTGAAATCCAAGCTTGTACTGATCAGTATATCCATTTCGGTGGTGCCGACGGTGCGTTTACCGACCGAAGTCCAAAGCTCAGCGGCGGCAACCATCGCTTCATCACGCGCCGTATGCGGGCCAATCAGCGAAAACAACTGTTCCTGCCCTTTCACCATCGATTCGTTACTGGACATCTGTTCTTCTTTCGGTTTGTCGGCATTGTAGGCCGTGCGAATGTCGTACGCTTCTTTGTTAACGCCCTTTTGCAGGAATTTTACTGCATTTTGCACATCAATCTGATCTTTTTCTGCGTCGGACAACGCTTTATACATCGGCAAAATTTCATTGTATAATGCCAACGCCTGCTCATACGCTTCCACACGCGCTTTCTGCTATTCATATTTCGAGTCGCTTTCGTCCACGGTGATGGTCGGCTTAGCCGCCGCGAGGTTGGTGTTGATCGCCAAAAATTCCTCTAATTTCGTCTCCAGCGCCTCAACTGCCGTCGGTTTCGCATCGGCCTCCGCCGCAAAAGCGCCGAACGACACGGAAATGCAGGATAGCAAAACCGCCACAGACAGCAGCAGACTTAAAACCTTTTGCCCTGTTTTCATCTTTAAAATCTCCCTTGTTTAAAATTCAGTCTAAAAATAAAAGTAGACTGTTTTCGGTTCAGTCCCATTATATTCCATCGTTAAAGAATTGACAATATCGGAATATTGCTGAAAAACGTCCTTTATTTTTGTTGATTTTGTAGCAAAATGCGCGTGCTTTTTGAACAGGTTTTCCGTTTTTGTCGTTTTACAAAAAACCGACCGTTTTTATAATTTTATAATTCTTTTTATAAAGTAGTCGGTTTTTAGTCTAAAAAATTCTTTACAGAAACGCCGCATTGTGCTAAACTGGATAAAAGGGGTGAGGCTATATGGACCAAAAAGAAAAGTCTGAGCAAAGCCGAGCAGAGATTTTGGAGGCTGCCGTGCGTGTATTTAATGAAAAGCGGTATGATAAAACCTCCGTCAGTGCCATCTGCCGTGAAGGTGCCATTTCCAAAGGCCGAATGTATTATTATTACGAAAACAAAGAACAGTTGTATGTAGATGCCGTAAAGCATATTTATCATTTAATTGCAGACGGCATGGAACAGTTTCAGCCCGACCGTACATTGGATATTGAAAGCAATCTGTTAGCATTTTTCGACCATTGGCAATCCTTTTGGAAAACAAATATTCCCTTCGGCTATTTTATCGGCAATGCGAAATACAGTGCGCCTCCCGAAATCCAGCTACAAGTATTGGAAGTCCGAAAAAACGCGATTGAGGAACAGTTTAAGCCGATTATACGCAAAATTTTTGCGCTGTACTTCCCGAACAGCAGTGAACGGCAGCGCATTATGACAGATTTTGCCTGGACAACGCTGGATTACATCTCCGCCGATGTCGGCTTAACCAAATTAAACGCGCGTGTAGAAGTCAATCCGGAATTTTTCAATGCACAACGGGTTTTATATCAGGAAATCCTAAACGCCTTACTGTACGGGTGTCTGCCGCCGGAGCTTCGTCCTGCCGGAAAATAATGTCCGGAACAGGAATACACAAATTGGCAAATGTTTATATTTTGTTCATTGACTTTTGCAATGGATATGGGTATAATATCCATATAATCTTATTTAGGAGGATGTTTTTATGAATATGAAAAAAGTATTGAAAGTCATTGCCATTATCGCCGCAATCGCAGGTGCTGCATTCGGCGCTTATGTTCTTGTTAAAAAGTATGTGGACAGCAAAAAAGTTGTCATCGGCAACGATGCGGAAAATTATGTTTCCTGCTCCTGCTGTGATGACACCTTCGTTTCCGAAACGGTTGCGTAAAGAGACAAACTGTATAAACGGGTTGCCTGAAAACAGGCAACCCGCTTTTTGTTTTCTTTATTTTTATTTGCTTTTCGGGCGGGCAATCAGCGACACCACAAGCCCCGACAGCATTGCGGCCGAAATCCCCGCACTGCCTGCCGTAAGCGGTCCTGTCAGAACGCCGAGCAAGCCGTCCTCGCGTATGGCGTCCTTTGTGCCCTGCGCCAACAGATTTCCGAAACCTGTCAAAGGCACGGTTGCCCCGCAACCCGCAAAATCCGCAAGCGGCTGATAAACGCCCAATGCACCCAGCACCACACCTGCGACCACAAACAAAACCAAAATACGCGCCGGTGTGAGTTTTGTGCAGTCCATTAACAGTTGCCCGACCGCGCAAATCGCGCCGCCCACCAAAAATGCTTTTAAAAAAATCATACTTGCATCCTCCCGTTACTACATTTTGCCGAAAAGTTTGTTTTATGCACAAAAATGTGGTAAAATACTGTTGAAATATCGTTTTGAGGTGATTTACTTGAACAGTACTTTTGATTGCTATACACTCTATAACGGCGTGCAGGTGCCGTGCATTGCATTCGGCACTTGGAAAATGCCAAATGAGGTTGCCGCCGCCGCGGTTTCGTGTGCGCTCCAAAACGGCTATCGCCATATTGACACGGCGGGCGCTTACCAAAACGAAGTCGGTGTCGGCGAGGGCTTGCGCAAAAGCGGCATTGCCCGCGACGAGATTTTTTTGGTCAGCAAATTACCCAATGCCGACCACGGCTACGAAAAAACGATTGCCGCGTGCGAACAGTCGCTTCAAAAACTCGGCGTGGACTATTTAGACGCGTATCTCATTCACTGGCCCGTGCTTGTGGAAAATCAAGACCGCGTCGCGGAGGATTTGTGCGACACTTGGCGCGCATTTGAACAGCTGTATCAAGACGGCAAGCTGCGCGCTTTGGGCACAAGCAATTTTTTAGAAGAGCACATCGACCTGTTAAAGGCAAGCTTCAAAAACTACCCGATGATAAACCAAGTACAGCTCCACCCGCAAAATCCGCAGGACGAAATGGTCGCCTACTGCAAGGAAAACCGCATTTTGCCCGAGGCGTGGAGTCCGCTCATTCAAGGGCAGGCATTCAAGCGCGAATTGCTTGTGGAGACCGCCGCAAAATACGGCGTGAGCGTGGCACAGTTGTGCGTGCGCTGGATTTTCCAAAAAGGTGTTGTACCCGTGCCGAAATCCACCACACCCGAACGCATTAAAAATAATGCGGATATTTTCGGCTTTACGATTTCCGACGAAGATATGGAAAATATCGCCACCTTGCGCAAATACGGTATGATCGGCGACCCGCCGAGCGTGCCGCGCACACATCAGGTGGTCGGCTTTTAAAGCCGTATTCGCCTGACGATAAGGAGAGTTGTTATGCAAACGCTCAAAGTGGCACTCCTGCAAATTCTACCTGAAAACACATTGCAAGAAAACCGAATAAAAGGGATTGCTTACTGCAAACAGGCAAGAGAAATGGGCGCGGACATCGCCCTTTTCCCTGAGATGTGGAGTTGTGGATATAAAATTCCCACGGATTTGCACGATTTGCAAGCGCTTGCCGTACCCGCAGATGGGGAGTTTGTCTGTGCCTTCGGCAAATTGGCAAAAGAACTCCGAATGGCAATCGGTATCACTTTTTTGGAACGATTTGCCCCTCTGCCGAGGAATACTTTTTGTCTGTTTGACCGTTTCGGCAAAAAATCACTGACTTACGCAAAGGTGCATACCTGCGATTTCGGTGATGAATGCAGACTTACGCACGGCGAAGATTTTTATGTTGCCGATTTGGATACAGCAAAAGGCACGGTAAAGTTGGGCGCTATGATATGCTATGACCGCGAATTTCCTGAAAGCGCACGGATTTTGATGCTCAAAGGCGCAGAACTGATTTTGGTGCCAAACGCCTGCCCGATGGAAATCAACCGCATTTCCCAACTGCGGGCACGCGCCTTTGAAAATATGGTCGGACTTGCGACCTGTAACTATCCCGCAGGAAAAGAGGATTGCAACGGGCATTCTACGGCGTTTGACGGCATTGCCTATCGTCCCGACGAACCGCGTTCCAGAGATACGCTGATTATGGAGGCGGGAGAACGGGAAGGCATTTACTTTGCCGATTTCCCGATAGAGAAAATGCGTTCATACCGTGAAAATGAGGTGCACGGCAACGCTTACCGCCGTCCCGACAAATATCATATTTTAATTCGGGAAGAAAAAAACGAGCCTTTTCTGCGTGACGATTTCCGAAAGTGACGGGATACATATGAATCTTCGACAATATACGCCCGCAGATTGCGGCGAAATGTGCCGACTGTTTTACGATACGGTGCACACGGTCAATGCAAAGGATTACACAAAAGAACAGTTAGACGCTTGGGCAACAAAAAATCCCGATACATCGCGCTGGAACACTTCTTTATCTACGCATTACACGCTTGTCGCCGTTGAAAACGGCAAAATCGTCGGGTTCGGGGATATGGACAAAAGCGGGTATTTAGACCACCTGTATGTGCACAAGGATTTTCAGCGCCGCGGCATTGGTACCGCCCTTTGCGATGCGTTGGAATGTGCATACGGGGATACTTTGTCCGTCATTTGCACGCACGCCTCCGTGACAGCCAAACCCTTTTTTATACAGCGCGGCTATCAGGTCATAACCGCACAGCAAGTGGAACGGCAAGGCGTATATTTAGAGAATTTCCGAATGCAAAAGACACGAAAATAGGCAATACATCGCCACAGCACACATTGCCATGGAAACGGAGAACACGATGAAGCAGAAAAAAAGTTGGGATAAAAAGTGGTACACCGACGCCTTTTTACAGGAATTAAAAGCAACCGCGCGAGTGCGTATGGACGGCGATTTGCCGATTACCGAAAAATATGCGCCGGACGCGGGCTCGGATATCGCCATTGACCCGCGCTTGCTCGGCGGGCCGCTCGGCAAAAACGCAAAAATGATGGCTTGCCTGCCGGAATGCGTGCTCGACCGCGTGAAAATGAAACTCAATGACAAAAGCATTGCGTCATTCCGCCAAAGCTGTGACCATATTTCCAGCGCGGTGTGCGTGCGCGGCGGAATTGACATTGAGGACAAGACCGTGTCCGCCGCGGACGGCTACGCAATTCCGATTCGCGTTTACCGAAGCGAAAAATGCGCACCCGGTTGTGGCTGTTTGCTGTTTTTCCACGGCGGCGCATTCATCGGCGGCAGTATTCCGCCGTATGACGAGGGTTGGAAAGTCTTTGTGGAAAAATTTTCTATGGTTGTGATCAGCGTCGGCTACCGTTTGATGCCGGAAAACCCCTACCCCACCCCGCACGAGGACTGTTACCGCGTGCTGGAATGGGCATACGGCAATGCCGACCGCTTGCAGATTGACAAAACGCACATTTTCGTTATCGGAGACAGCGCCGGCGGCAATTTGGCACAATATTGTTCGACGCGCGCGAAAGGCACCGATATGGTGCGCGGACAGATTTTGTTGTACGCCACGCTGAATATGTTTCGTATTGAGGACAAGTATTATCAGTTAGACGGCAAAAACTTTACATACGAGCCGAAACAAAAACGACTGTCTCGCTGTATCACCAAACAGCTGGAAATGATGGTCAACGGCGTACAGGATATGGGCGACGCCATCGGGTTTACCGCGCCCGACCCGTACTGTAATCCGTACAGTTTTGACGCCGCAGGCAATCCACCTACATTCATTTCAGTCGGGGCGTTGGATTTTCTAAAAAATGACTGCATTGCCTGGGCACACAAACTGCAAGACGAAGGCGTACCTGTGAAAGTGGTTGTCTACAACGGTATGGGGCACGGCTATTTAAACGCAATGGGTGTTTTCCCACAGGCAGAAGATGTGGTCGATGAAATCGGACAATTTATAAAAGACCACAGTTGATTTTTTAAAGCAATACAGACGAAAAAGCGGAACGAAGGGATTGCCCTCGTTCCGCTTTTGTATGCTGTGTTTTTCGTGTATCAATACAGTTCTTCCCCGTTAATATACATTTCGAGTAAGGACGCGTCAAATGCATCAACCGCACCGTCGCCGTTCAAGTCGGCGGCGGCAAGCTGTGCCTTGTCGGTGATTTCCGCCGCGCCGACTGTCGCTTTTGCCACTTTATCATAATCGGTTGCGTTCACAGCATTATCCACAACCACATCGCCGCGCCGCGCAACGGTGTAAGTTGTTGTTGTGCCGCCTTGCGTAACGGTCACCGTGCCGCCCGTTGTGGTGCCGCTATACGAAACCGTACTGCCGTACGGCGCGATAAACGCCGTGCTTAAGTTTTGGCTTTTCCCAAGCAATATAATCCCGTCTGCCTTGCGAACGGCAATGTCAGTATCGGCTCTGCCGAGGGTGCGTGCATACGATGTCTCACAAAGTGTGGGATAGGTTAAGGCGTAGTTTGAAAAATGTGCACCCGTTGCGGTATGCGCATCGGCAAAGGTGGTGGCATCATTGCCAAAATAGCGATTGGTGCTGTTTGCGCCGACCAAAAAGTAATCATAATAAATCGAAGATTGGTCATCCCAAGTCAAATCCACGGCGTACCAGTTGCCGTCCTCCATTTTGACATAATTCCACGCGTGCCCGCCGTTGGTTGTCGCGGTTTTCGCGTTACCCACCACGATAATACAGGGAATTCCCTCGCGGTCACAAAGCATTTTAAACGCCTCGGCGTAGCCTTCGCAAACGGGCAAAAACGGCTCTAAAAATACGCTTGTCGGTTCGTGCGCCGTGCCGTTTGTAAATGTGGAATCGTATGAAACCTGCTTTGCAATCGTATCGTGAATGGATTTCACCTTTTCATAGCGCGTGTACCCTTTGACCTCAAACGCGTCAAATGCCGCCATCATACGGTTGTAATAGTCCGTCACCGCCGCTTTGTCGGCATACACGGCAGTATCATACTTCATAGTACAAGTAATGCTTGATACCGACAGTGTATATACGCCATCGCTCACGCGATAGGAATAGCTGTAAGATGCGTAATACCTACCCAGCCAAAACAACTCGGGGTGGTCGTCCATCAAGGCGGAAATGCCGCCCTGCAAAGCGAGGGTGAGTTCGGTTTGCGCCTCGGTTGTCAGGGAAGCCGCTGTGTTTTGGCAGGTGATAGGCGTTGTAAAAGTGATTGCAACCCCGTTCACATTGTCTGCGCTGTCCAACCCCGCGTTTAACAGCGCATTATACACATCTTTTTGCCGCTCGGTTAAGTACATATAGAAAGTATACGGTGTGTCGGCAGTCGAGGCAAAAAAGCGATTTGCCGTGCCCGAATTGTCAACTGTATGGGGTGCTTCTGTGCGCGGGTCAAATTGCACCGCTTCAACATAGCCCCCATCCACCGTGATTTCCGTAGGTGTTTCTGCGGCGGCACAAAGATAAAATGCACCGTTTGACAGCAACAGCAAAAATGCCGTCAGAAAACTCGTCAACTTTTTCATACCTTATCTCACCTGTTTCTTTTTCCGTTCTAAAAAGCAAACGGTGTTCACAAGCAGAAGCGAACACCGTTTGCCGTATTTCCCATTAGGCAGACAAATCTCTTGCGCCTGACGCCACCTGCAAAATCCAACGCGCATCCACCGCATTGATCCTGCCGTCACCGTTTAAATCGGCGCAAGTTTTTTGCTCGACGGTAAGCGTCCGTGCACCGGACGCCGCCTGCAACACCCAGCGCGCATCTACCGCGTTAATTCTGCCGTCGCCGTTCACATCGCCGCTGCCTGCTACGCCTGCCGTCGGACGAACAATCGTATACGAATCCACGATATCACCGTCTTTCACAATCCACAGCTCTTGCTCACTGTCAGACAGCGTGATATACATTCCGGGTGCCGCTATGAACGCATGTTCAATCGTCTCATCATCATACAAATACACGGTTTTCGCGGCTTTATCCACCGACGCGCCGGAATGGTTGTTCAAGAACATCGGCAAATATGCCGTTGCAGACAGCGTGGGACAGGTTGCACAATACTCCCCGTAGATATTCCCTGTATACGGGTGCTCGCTCGCAAAGGTGTTGCCGTCAAAATATACATCTCTCGTCTGCGAACCGACTAAGAAAAAGTCATACACGAGCATTCCGGTGGAATCTTGGTCATCCCAAGTTATATCAACTGCATACCACTTGCCGTCTTCCATTTTTACATGGTTCCACTCGTGCTCTGCACTCACTGCAATAATACAGGGAATGCCCGCCAAATCACAAAGGATTTTAAATGCTTCGGAATACCCTTCGCAAACCGACTGGTGCGGCGCTAAAAACACAGAAGTCGCGTAATATGCGGTATCCTTAAAATTGTTGTCATAGGTTGTCGCCTGCGCCACCCAATCGTGCAGGGTTTTGAGCTTGTCAAACCGCGTTGTGCCTTCGGCAATCACAGCTTTTGCGGCGTTCATCATCGCCGTGTAGTCCTGTTTCACCGCAGTCCAAGAAGGATAGCCTGCCGGCACGCGCAGGGTAATATCAACCGACACTAACGAAAAACGATAGAAATCGCCGGAAATCGGTTCAGCATCGAACCATTCCTCCGTCGCGAACATATTCACCCAAAACTGCTCGGGGTGGTCAAAGACGACAGCGGTAAACGCGCCGAGGACCGTCTCAACATATGCGTTAAGGGTTTCTTCGGGCATATCAACATAGCCTTCGGAATCCATCGTACCGATAAAGGCAATCGGCTCGGGTAAGGTGACCGTAATCGCGTTTTCCAAATCCGTTGCGGCGACAACCGCGTTGTAAATGGCTTTTCCGTTCGCGTTCAAATTGCTGTAATAGGTGAACGGTGTGTTCGGGTCTTCCGCTTTGAGATTGACTTTTTGTCCGAATACAGACTGTCTCGCCGTTTCGGCAACTGCCGGCGGATTGGAACGATCGATAGAATATGTGTGCTTTGCGCCGCGAAATACCGTTGGCTTCTCGAGTGCCGAAGCACCGATACAAAGCGTACTGCACAGCAGTACAAAGGTTAATAAAATGCTGACTGTTCTTTTCATTGCTATACCCCTCAAAACTATATCTCTAAAACCGTTATCGGTTTTGAAGCAACGCAGACAGTTCATCCATAAACGCGTTGATGTCGCGGAAGTGGCGATACACCGACGCAAAACGAACATATGCCACCTCGTCAATATCCTTTAACTTGTCCATCGCAAGCTCGCCGATATGTAAAGAAGTCACCTCGCGGTCAAGGGAATTTTGTAAACTCGCCTCGATTTCGTCCACCGCTTTTTCCAAGGTATCCATCGCCACAGGGCGTTTTTCGCACGCGCGCATCATCCCGCGCAGCAGCTTGTTGCGGTCGAACACCTCACGGGATTTATCCTTTTTAATCACCAAAATCGGTACACTTTCAATAATTTCATAGGTCGTAAACCGTTTGTTGCATTTCAGGCACTCACGGCGGCGACGGATACGCTCGCCCTCATCGGTCGGGCGCGAGTCAATGACCTTGCTTTCTTCATAACCGCAAAACGGGCATTTCATACGAATCACTCCATATCTGACGCAATATCTTGTATGTTTAATTGTATTATAGCAAATAGACACCACAATGTAAAGCAGAAAAAAGCTTTACAGCCATTTTTTTAACGCGTCACGCGCGGCGGCAATTTGCGCAGGGGTTTCGTAGCCGTTTTCATACAGCTCAATAATGTAATCCCCCGCATATCCTTTTTTCCGCATTACCTGAAAGAAACGCTGAAAATCAAACTGTGCCTGTGCGCACAACGGTACAACACAGTCGCGCGTCTCGGTATAATCACTGATATGCACATGGCGAATGGAATTTGCAAATTTATCTACAAATACATACGGGTCAATTCCTGTGCGGCGCGCCTGCTTGATGTCGAGCACCATAGCGAAATCATCGCCCAAAGCCGATTGCATACGCGCTAAAAAATCCGGACTTTCCGAACGGTAGTGCACAACATTTTCCTGGCAAAGCGTCAGCCCCTCGGCTTTGGCAAGATTTTGCAAAATGCCGAAGCGTTCAAACACCTGTTCGTCGGGAATACTCCCCGGGATTTTTGCCCCGTGCATCACCAAAAGCGTGGCGCCGAGCGTGTGCATCCCGTCAAAATAGCGGCGAAATTCCTCCAAGCTCTCTTGAAAGCGGCGTTCGTAGGAACTAAAATAGTAATACGATTCCGTAAAGGACGCGTAGGTGTGAAAGCTTTTGACGCGCATCCCGTACTGCTTTTGTATATCTGCAAAACGGTCAATATAGTTTTTGTCCAACTCGTGCGGAGAATTGATAAAAATTTCGACACATTCCGCACCGAGCTTGCCCGTTTCAATGAGAGACAGTTCCGTCTCCAACGGATAAAAGCATGCGGTGGAAATACCGATTGCCATAAAAATCACCTGTTTGCCAAAAATTGTGCGTTGCGACTGCAAAAATCGCCTGCTACTATTATTGTAATAGGGAGGTAGATAAAAATGCAAGCACTATTTACGGAGTTTCGTATTTTTTTGACCGATTTTTGCCCTGCGGCACGAAAATTTTTCCGTTTCGGTATGCCGACTGTGTGCGGGTTGTTCCTTTCCGCATTTGTCAACCGTCTTTTGTTGGGGGTTGTCGGCAATTACGATAAAATGCTGCGCGTGACGCAGGAGCTTTTGCTTTGCGGCAAAGAGCTGTTCGGCGCGGTACTGTTTTCGGTTTTGATTTTGCAGCTTTTGCATATGGCGTATGTTTGGGATTACGGCAAACCGCCGCAAAAATAAACCGCCCGGGCAGAGAAAGCCACGGGCGGCGCAAAAGCAAAATTGCAAACGCGAATTGAAAATAAATTGCTTTTGCTGACCTTATCTTATGCACAAACGGAAAAAATATGCGATAAAAATACAGCTTTCCGAAAAAAAGATAAAAAAAGGCTTGCTTTTTTGGGAACACTGTGATAGAATACCAAAGCACTAAAAAAACTATGGATTACGAACGGAGGTCAGAAAATGAGCGCTCTTGAAATTGTCCTCGGCGTTTTGATGATTTTGGCATCACTTGCTATCATCGTGATTGTTATGATGCAGAAAAGCCGTGAAGGCGGGCTTTCCGGCGCGATCGCGGGCGGCTCTGACACCTTCTTCGGTAAAAATAAAGGCAGAACGCTTGAAGCTCGTTTGGCAAAAATGACAAGATACCTTGCAATCGTGTTCTTTGTACTTGCCATTGCCGCAACGCTGTTGATGCTATTCTTCTAAATCCCCAACAAAAAATCGGCGGCTCTTGCGCCGCCTTTATAGGATCCACTAGCTCAGTTGGCAGAGCACTTGACTTTTAATCAAGGTGTCCGGAGTTCGAATCTCCGGTGGATCACCAAAAAG
>JBJEPR010000166.1:0-12103 GCA_051881335.1 Candidatus Fimenecus sp.
GCCGCTGGAACTGAAAAGAATTGCAGAGGTATTAGAAATTGAAGAGGAAAGTGCCGAGCAGGTGCTGATGAACCTTTCCGCCGCTTTGGATGAGCGCGGAAGCGGCATCAGTCTTTTGCGACTGGGGACGAAATATCAGCTTTCTTCCCGCACACAGTTTGCACCGCAAATTCGCAGTGTGCTGGAAGTGAAACGTAATGCGCCGCTTTCGCAGGCGGCCTTCGAGGTGTTGGCGGTGATTGCCTATAATCAGCCCGTCACCAAGTCGTTTGTGGAACAGGTACGCGGCGTGGATTGTTCGGGTGTTATTGCAACACTTTGTCAGAAAAAGTTGATTGAAGAAAAAGGACGGCTGGAATTGCCGGGCAGACCGCTTGTATATGGTACAACACCGGAATTTTTGCGTTGTTTTTCCGTTTCGGATTTAGGCGAATTGCCTGAACTTCCCAACCACGATGCAGAGCAGACCATAGAAGCGGTGATGGAGGCGGCCGGGCAACCGCTGGACGCTGTTTCAAGCGGAAGCAATGAGGCCGATATAAAAACCGATACAACAACTTCTGTATAAATCGGACTCAAAAAACAGAAAAGGAGGTGCCGCGATGGTTTTTCTTTATATCTTACTCGGGATAATTGCTTTGATTGTCCTGCTGTTAAGTGTGAAGGTGCGTATAGATGCGGAATATATTGATGATTTTCGCGTTAAATTACGCTGGCTGTTTCTTTCCTTTGACTTGTATCCTATGCAGAAAAAAGAGAAAAAGCCGAAAGAAGAAAAGCCCGCTGAGGAGAAGCCGCCCGAGGAGGAAACGCCTCCTACGGAAAAGAAGCCAAATCCCTTTAAAACCTTTTATGAAAATCAAGGCTTTGACGGCGTTATGCAGTTAGTGCGGGACACGGCAGATGCTGTCGGTTCTTTGATGAAGAGCGTTAAAAAGCATCTGATACTCGATGAATTGTATTTGTGGGTGGTTATCTCCCATAACCACGACGCGGCACAGACTGCTATTGAATACGGGCAGGCATGCCAGCAGATTTTTCCCGCGATGGGGTTCATTTGCTCCAATTTGAAGGTAAAAAAATATGATGTTGAGGTTGAGCCGGATTTTATCGGTACATTCAGTTCAGCGCAGTTTTCTTTTTCCCTTTCCGTGCGGCCGATATTTTTAATCCATGCCGCAATCGTGATGGCATTCAGATTGCTGTTTAAAGTGATTTTGAAGATTTTCCCGATCAAATCAAAATCACAGAAACATACAGAAAACAATACAAACAATACTACTATTGAAGGCGGTGCTACAATATGAAAGAACAATCAGCAGCAGGGATTTTGGAAACCACCATTGAAAAGGTGAAAAATCTTGTCAGCGTCAGCACAATCATCGGTGACCCGATGCAGGTGGACGGCGGTATTACCATTATTCCCGTTTCCAAAGTAACCTATGGCTTTGCGTCGGGCGGTTCGGATTTTCCCTCCAAAACCAACAAGGAACTGTTTGGCGGCGGCGGCGGTGCAGGCGTTACCATTACGCCCGTTGCGTTTTTGGTGATTGCCGACGGCGAAGTGACCATTAAGCATATTACGGCGTTTGACAATGCCGCAGAGCGTGTGGTCAACCTTGTACCTGAAATGTTTGACAAGGTGACTTCCGTGGTCAATAAAGCCAAAAAGGAAAAAGATGCAAAAGCGCAGGAAGCCGCTGATGATGCAATGGTTTCCGCCGCGATTGACGAACTCACAAAATAAAACCCACCAAATATTTTAATCACCGCCTGCATATTCTTGAATATGGCAGGTGGTTGATTTGTGTAAAAAGTGTTTTTGGGGCATAGTATTTTCTGTTTTTTTGCTGTGCAGTTGCGTACTGTGCGCTGGAGCGGCAGATATGCCGACGGATATTTCCGCAGAGGCGTGTATTTTAATGGTTGCCGACACGCACGAGGTGCTGTTTTCACGAAATGAACACAAACAGTTGCCGATGGCGAGTACAACCAAAATTATGACGGCGCTGATTGCGCTTGAATGCGGGATACCGCAAAAGGAAATCACCGTAACGGACGAAATGGTGCGCGTGGAAGGTACTTCTATCGGACTTTTGCCCGGGGATACGGTTACTGTGCAAACGCTCGTTGCCGGTATGCTGTTGGAGTCGGGCAATGATGCCGCCAATGTGACCGCTTATGCGATAGCGGGCGGCATTGCGCCTTTTTTGGAAATGATGAACGCAAAAGCACGCGAACTCGGTATGGAAAACACCTGTTTTGAAACTGTTTCGGGGCTGGACAGCGAAAATCACCGTTCCACGGCATATGATATGGCGTTGCTTGGCTGTACGGCAATCCAAAATCCTGTGTTTCGTTCGATTTGTTCACAAACGCATATGCGCGTTTCTTACGGAAATCCGCCGTACGCGCGGACCTTTTCAAATCATAACAAACTCCTGACCGCATATGACGGTGCGTTCGGTATAAAAACAGGTTTTACGAAAAAAAGCGGGCGGTGTTTGGTATCTGCCGCCGTGCGTGACGGCGTGACGCTGGTTGCAGTAACCTTGAACGCGCCGAACGACTGGGCTGACCACAAAAAGCTGTTTGATTACGGCTTTTCCGCTGTGCAAAAAAAACAGGCTTTTTCTTTAGAGCAGTGTCCACAGATTCCTGTTGTGGGTGGGGAAACATCTTCGATAGCCACCGCCCTGTCGGGAGATAGCTCAGTCGCGCTCGGAAATGCCGCGTCGCAGGTGACGGCAAAAGTGTATGTGCAGCCGTTTTTGTATGCTCCTGTGCAAGTAGGAGACTGTGTCGGCAGTGTGGATATTTTTGTGAATGGTGAAAAGGTTTCAACCTGTACGCTTGTTGCGGCGGAAGATGTTGCCGCAGTAACAACCGATTGTGATGATTTGACCGAGGTTGAGAAAACGGAAACACTGTCAGAAAAAATAAAAGCGTTTTTCAATATGTTTAGGTGAATTTTATGTCAGATGCAAAAGTTCGATTGCAAAAATATATGGCAGAAGCAGGGATTGCTTCACGGCGCAAATCAGAGGAACTGATTGCTGCGGGAAAAGTGCGTGTGAACGGCAAAGTTGCCGAAATCGGAGACAAAATCAATCCGCGTACGGATAAAGTTACGGTATCCGGCAAAAAGATTGTCAAAGCAAAAAAGTATGTCTATCTTATGTTGCATAAACCGCGTGGGTTTATTACCACGATGCACGATGAGATGGATAGAAAATGTGTGGCAGAGTTGATTGCTGATGTGCCTGAGCGCGTATATCCCGTCGGGCGGTTGGATCGTGAGTCCGAAGGGCTTTTACTGTTAACAAATGACGGGGAATTTGCCAATGCCTTAACTCACCCGTCCAAACATGTGCCGAAAACCTACCGCGTGACCGTGCGCCCCGATGTGACAAAAGAACAGCTGGCGGAATTTGAAAACGGAATTGAGATTGAAGGCAAAATGACCTTACCCGCAGAAGTGCGTGTCCTGGACAAGCAAGAGGGCAGGGTTGTGCTTGAAGTTGTGATTTATGAGGGTCGCAACCGTCAAATCCGGAAAATGTGTGAAGCACTGGGGCTGGAAGTTGCGCGCTTAAAACGCACGAAAATCGGGTCTCTGAAACTCGGTATGCTAAAACCGGGCGAGTATCGGTATTTGACTGAGGAGGAAATTCACGGCCTTTTAGTGGCGGCTCAAGTGACGAAAAGAGGGATATAATGGTTTTTTACAGACCGATTACAGACTGTGCAGAGATAGCGCGGTTATTCCCGACGGCTTCCTTGCCGACGGACAAGATTGTCGGTGCGTATGTCGCCGAAGAAAACGGCTTTTCTTGCGGAAACTGTATGGTTGTAATTGACGGGCAAAGCTGCGAGATTTCATCACTGTCCGTCCCGAACGGCGATGCCCTTTTGACAGAAGGACTGTTGCGTTCTGCCTTGCATTTTGCTGGAAACCGTAATGCGTATACCGCCGTGTGTCGTGAAAGTGCTTTTCGGGATACCTTACTGTTGCTTGGCTTCGCGGAGAAGAACGGTGTATTTTTCGGGGAAATTCCAACGCTGTTACTGGGGTCGTGCTGTAAGCAGAATAGCGGCACAAACGGTTGACACACCGTGAAAAATGTAGTAAAATATACCGATAAAATCAGAGGCGGTTCAAAAATATGATTAAAAGTATGACCGGCTTTGGCAGAGCGCAGGAAACCGTGGACGGTATGCAAATCACGGTGGAACTCAAAAGCGTGAACCATCGCTATTTTGAATTTTCCGCCAAAGTGCCGCGCGCATACGGCTTTTTGGAGGAAAAACTGAAAACCTTTACCAATACGCAAATATCCCGCGGGAAAACCGAATGTTATGTTGCCATTGAATTTTTAGAGGAAAGTGACGCAACGGTCGGTGTGAATACCGCGCTAGCCAAAGGATATGTGGACGCGTTACACGCCTTGGCGGAAACCTTTCAGTTGAAAGAGGATATTTCCGTGTCGCTTTTATCGCGTTTCCCTGATGTTTTGACTTTGCAAAAAGCACCGGCGGATGAGGAACGCATTTGGGCGGCAGTGCAAAGCGTTGCTTCCCTTGCAATTGAGCGCTTTCTTTCAATGCGCGAGACGGAGGGTGAAAAGCTCCGTGCGGATATACTTTCCCGTGCCGATACCATTCTCGACTGTGTTTCGTTTGTGGAGGAACGCTCCCCCAAAACCATACGCGAATATAACGAGAAGCTCAAAAAGCGTATGGAGGAGTTACTCGGTAACACCCAAGTTGATGAGCAGCGCTTGTTAACGGAAGCGGCAATTTTTGCCGATAAAATTGCTGTGGATGAAGAAACTGTTCGTTTGCGCAGTCACATTTCACAGCTTCGTGCCTTTATGGACGCCGAAGAGCCCATCGGCAGAAAACTCGATTTTTTGGTGCAGGAAATCAATCGAGAAGCCAATACGATTGGTTCCAAAGCACAGGATGTGGAAATTGCCAAAAAGGTGATTGCCATTAAAGCGGAGGTCGAAAAAATCCGCGAACAAGTACAAAATATCGAGTGAGGGCTTTTTTATGAAACTCATCAACATCGGCTTTGGGAATGCGGTAAACGCTGCAAGAATTTTGGCGGTGGTTTCGCCGGATTCTGCTCCCGTGAAGCGTTTAATTCAAGAGGCGAAAGAGCAAAAACTCTTAATTGATGCCACGCAGGGGCGCAGAACACGCGCCGTCTTAATCACCGACAGCGACCATGTCATTTTGACCTATTTGCAGGCGGAAACCATTATGAACCGGTTTAACGGGGACACAAGCGCGGAGGATACGGTCAATGAGTGAACAAGGTAAACTGATTTTGTTTTCCGGTCCGTCCGGCGTCGGGAAAGATACGCTGTTGGATATTCTGATTCGTAAAAATCCGAAATTCCAAAAATCTGTTTCAATTACAACCCGTGAGCGCCGCGAGGGTGAAGTGGACGGCGTTGATTATTATTTCATCACGCCCGATGATTTTGAAGCGATGCTTGACTGCGGCGAGGTTTTGGAATTTGCAAAATACGGCAAAAATCTGTACGGTACGCCGAAAAAGCCTGTGGACAAGTGGCTCGCCGAAGGGAAAAGCGTAATTTTAAAAATTGAAGTGCAAGGTGCGGCGAAGATTAAAAAAATGTACCCCGATGCGCTTGCAATTTTCATAATGCCGCCGTCTATGGAAATTTTAGAACACCGTTTGCGCCAGCGCGGGACGGAAAACGAAGATGATTTGGTGCGCCGTTTGACCATTGCGCGCGACGAAATTGAAAAAAGCCGTGATTATGATTATATTGTGATTAATGACAGCTTAGAGGCCGCCGCTGATGAAGTTTTAGAAATTTTAAGCAAAGAATAAACAGAGTGAGGTAATGTAATATGTTTAATCCGGATTTGTCGAATGTATTGAAAAACCATCTCAGCCGCTATTCTTTAGTGACTGCAACGGCAAAGCGAGCACGCGAGATTTCAGACGAAGCGCTGGAGGAAGGCGAAATTATTGTGGAAAAGCCTGTCAGCCTTGCATTAGATGAAATTGTTGAGGGTAAGTATAAAATTATTGAGCCGGAAGAAATTCGCAACATCTGATTGTTGCGCTAAGGAGAGGTGAATCGAGTGTATAATCAAATCGCAAAGGTCGCTGTGGAAAATGCGGCTTACAGCTTTGATGATGCATTCGATTATGCAATCCCGCAAGACTTGGTGGAGAAGGTACAGCCGGGTGTGCGCGTTTTAGTGCCGTTCGGAAACGGCAATAAAAAGCGGCAGGGCTTTGTGTTCGCTTTAAGGCAACCGAAAGACAGCAAAAAACTTAAAGCGATTGCCGAGGTGCTTGATGAAGCGCCGCTTTTGAATAATGAATTGTTACGATTAGCCGTGTTCCTGAAGGAGCAAACCTTTTGCACGCTGTTTGAGGCGGCAAAGGCGATGCTTCCGTCGGGAATAGGGCTTCATTTTGTTTTATCCTATATTTTAAATCCCGCATATGCAGATTTAAAGCCTCCGACGGATACGGCTGAACGGGAGGTTATAGCATATTTACAGGAAAAAGCCGTTTATGTAAAACGGGAAAAGATTTTAAAGGACTTAGGTTATAAAAATGATTGCCCGCTGTTGGAAACAATGGCAAGAGCAGGGTACTTGCTTTGCAATACGGACGCACAGCGGAAAATCGGTGATGCCACCGTAAAAATGGTACGGCTGACAGAATTCTATTTTGAATTCGCGGAAGGTACAGGGAAGCTGACCAAAAAGCAAAAAGAAGTAACTGCTTTTTTGGAGAATGTCGGCACGGCGTCTGTCAAAGAAATTTGCTATTTTACGGGCGTAACTGCCGCGGTAATTTCCACGCTTGCGGGAAAAGGTATATTGGAATTTTTTGAGAACGAGATTTTTCGCCGCCCGAAATTTGAAAAGCAATCCTCTGTAAAAGAGCCGATATGCTTAACCTCTGCACAGCAAGCCGCGTTTGACGGTCTGTGCGGGCAACTGTATAAAGAGACGCCCGAAACAGCCTTACTGTTCGGGGTAACGGGTTCAGGGAAAACGCAGATTTTTCTGCGGTTAATTGATGCGGTTTTGCAAACCGACCGGGGCGTTATTGTAATGGTGCCCGAAATTTCGCTGACACCGCAAATGCTGTCCATATTTTATGAACGGTACGGAAGTCAAGTTGCAGTGTTTCACAGCGCGCTGTCGATGGGCGAGCGCTTAGACGAGTGGAAGCGCGTCAAAAAAGGTGAGGCGAAAATCGCACTTGGTACGCGGTCTGCCGTGTTCGCACCGTTTGAACATATCGGGATGATTGTAATGGACGAGGAACAGGAGCATACCTATAAATCCGAAATGTCGCCGCGCTACCACGCGCGTGATGTTGCACGGTTTCGTGTAAAAAATCATAATGCTTTACTGTTGCTTGCCTCGGCAACTCCGTCTATGGAAAGTTATGCCCGCGCCAAAGCAGGCTTGTATACCCTGTATACTTTAACCGAACGCTACGGTAATGCCGTTTTACCCGAGGTGTTGACCGTCAATAATGCACAGTCTGATACGGGCACGCAATTGAGCGACGCTTTACTTTGCGAACTGCGGGAAAACCTAAAAGCAGGCAATCAGTCTATATTGCTGCTTAATCGGCGCGGATATAATACCTTTGCCGCCTGTTCTTCCTGCGGCAAAGTAAAGGTTTGCCCGAATTGTAGTATTTCCTTAACCTATCACGCGCGAAATCACCGCTTAATGTGCCACTATTGCGGTTACTCTGAGCCATTTACCGATATCTGTTCAGAATGCGGTGCGAAAGCCGTCCAATATTCCGGCTTTGGCACACAGCGTTTGGAGGATACCATTGGCGAGCTGTTGCCCGAAGCGCGAATTCTGCGTTTGGATACCGATACCACCGCTTCAAGATATTCTTTTGAAAATGCACTAAAAAAGTTCACAAATGGGGCGTATGATATAATGGTCGGAACGCAGATGGTGGCAAAAGGGCTGGATTTTCCGAATGTCACCCTGGTCGGCGTTGTATCCGTGGACCAAATGCTGTATAATGATGACTATAAAAGCGCAGAGCGGACTTTTGATTTGTTAACGCAGGTGGTCGGGCGCGCGGGACGCGGTGAAAAGGCAGGCAAAGCGATTATACAGACGGCTTTTCCCGACAATGAAGTCATTGCCCTTGCAAAGGCACAGGATTTTCCTGCATTTTATGATTTGGAAATTCAAATTCGTAAAGCAATGATTTATCCGCCGTACTGTGATTTGTGTACGATTGGATTTGTCAGTACAGACGAACTGCTGACAAAAGCGGCGGCAAAAGCATTTTTGGAGAGCTTGCGCGCGCGGCACAAAGCGGAATATGCAGATTTGAATTTGATTGTATTGGGTCCGATTGCCCCGCGGCTTTCTAAGGTTTCGGGCAAATATCGGTACCGTATCATTTTGAAATGTCACAACAACGCGAAACTGCGGGAGTTTGTGGCAGAACAGTTAAAAGACTTTTCTAAAAACAATACTTACAAAAAAGTGACAGTCATAGCGGATATGAATCCGGAGAATATATATTGAGGTGACAAAAATGGCGATTCGGAACATACGGGTAAAAGGCGACCCGATTTTAAAGCTCAAAAGCAGAACGGTTGAAAAATTCGATGACCGCCTGTTTACCTTGCTTGACGATATGCGCGATACGATGTACGACGCGGACGGTTGCGGTTTGGCGGCCGTTCAGGTGGGCGTGTTAAAACGCGTTGTCGTGATTGATACGGGCGACGGTCTTTTGGAGTTGATTAACCCTGAAATTGTGGAACGAAAAGGGGAACAGTGCGATGTAGAGGGCTGTCTTTCCTTACCCGGCGAGAGTGGCTATACATTGCGTCCTGCCTTTGTGCGTGTCCGCGCGCAAAACCGAAAAGGCGCGTGGTGTGAATATACCGGCGAAGCACTGCTTGCACGCGCATTTTGCCACGAAATTGACCACTTGGACGGGCATTTGTATACAGAACGCTTAGCGCCGAAAGACGCCGTTGAGCGTTTAAAAGCCGAACACCGTTTGGAGGACTGACCGATGCGAATTGTGTTTATGGGCACGCCGGATTTTGCCGTGCCGTGTTTACAGCGGTTACTTGCCGACGGTGAAGAGGTTGTCGGCGTATTTACCCAGCCCGACAAGCCCAAAGGCCGCGGCTACGAATTGACGCCGCCGCCTGTGAAAGCGGAGGCGGTTTTACACGGAATCCCCGTGTTTCAGCCGAACAGTATGCGCAACGGCGAGGCTTTGGAAATGTTAAAAAATCTCAATCCCGATTTGTCGATTGTTGTCGCATACGGCAAAATTTTGCCGAAAGAGGTTTTAGAACTCCCGAAATTCGGCTCTGTAAATATTCACGCTTCGCTTTTGCCGCGATATCGCGGCGCCGCGCCGATACAGTGGTGTATTCTAAACGGGGAAACGCAAACGGGCGTAACATCTATGCAAATGAATGAGGGACTTGATACGGGCGATATGCTACTTTCAAAAAGTATGTCCATTCCGCCCGAAATGACGGCAGGTGAATTGCATGACGCACTCTCCGTACTTGGCGCCGAGGTCATGTCCGAAACCGTACAAGCCATACGGAAGAACACTTTAAAACCTGTCCCGCAACCGACGGAAAGTAACTACGCCCCAATGCTTACAAAGGCGCTTTGCCCGATTGATTTTCAAAAATCCGCACTGGAGATACACAATCAGGTACGCGGGCTCTGTCCTTGGCCGAGCGCTACGGCTGTGTTTGGCGGCAAACGAATGAAAATTCATAAAACGCGGTGTACGCAAACCGATACCGCCGCGCCGCCCGGTACAGTCATTGCAGTAGACAACGGAATTACGGTTGCCTGCGGCGACGGCAAAGCCATAGAGATTTTAGAGTTACAGTCCGAGGGGAAGAAACGGATGACGGCAAAAGCATTTTTGGTGGGGCATTCCGTCAAAACAGGGGACACTTTTCAATAAAATTAGGTGAAAAATATGTATCTCGATTACTATTATTTTATACTTGTTGTGCCGGTCCTTATTATATCGTTAATTACACAGGCACGCGTCAATTCTGCCTATAACCGTTTTTCTGCGGTCCATAATATGCGCGGCCTGACGGGTGCGATGGCGGCGCAGGCGGTTTTGGATTTTTACGGCGTGCACGATGTGCGTATTGAGCATATTCACGGTAAACTCAATGACCATTATGACCCGAAAACGAATGTAATTCGCCTTTCCGACGGCGTATATGGCAGTTGCTCCATTGCGGCGGTCGGGGTGGCCTGTCACGAGGCGGGGCACGCCGCACAGCACGCGGAAGGGTATGCGCCCATTAAAGTACGCAACGCCTTTTTGCTGCCGGCGCAAATCGGCTCCAATGCCGCCATACCACTTGCAATTATCGGGATTTTTCTCGGCTCGCAATTTTTAATGAATCTCGGTATTTTTCTGTATGCCGCAGTGATGCTGTTCCAATTATGTACTCTGCCCGTTGAATTCAACGCCAGCCGCCGTGCAATCTCTGTGATACAGGATACGGGACTTCTCGCTGAACCGGAAATCGGTGGGGCAAAAAAGGTACTGCACGCGGCGGCAATGACCTATGTTGCGTCGTTTGCAATGTCGGCGGCACAGCTGCTTCGGTTGCTGTTGCTTACAAGAAATAGAAGGGATTGACCGTATGAATGACCGCCAAACGGCGTTTCGGGTGTTAAATCGAATTGAAAAAAACAAGGCGTATTCCAATTTGGCACTGGACGCAGAGTTACGGCAAAATCAGGGAAATACGAATTCCTCAGCGTTTGTGACCGCACTGGTTTACGGTGTTTTAGAATGCAAAATCACTTTGGATTATATTTTGTCCTCTTTTCTGAGACAGCCGATTAAAAAACTGCGTCCTGAGGTGCTGACCGCCTTGCGTTTAGGCGTATATCAGTTAAAATTTATGGATAAAGTACCTGCTTCGGCGGCAGTGAACGAAAGCGTCAAGCTCGTGAAAGCCAATGGCTGTGCATATGCCGCGGGCTTGGTAAATTCTGTCCTTCATAAAGTAGCCGATGTCGAGATTGCGTATCCCGAAAAGACTGACCTACTGCAATATTTAAGCGTTCGGTATTCCTGCCCGACGGTACTTGTGCAGCACTACATAGATGACTATGGCGCGGAAAATGCTGAGGGAATTTTGGCGACTTCCATCGGTCCGGTGCCAACCGTTTTGCGGGTGAATACGCTGAAAACGAATGCAGACAGCCTAAAAGAAATGTTGGCGGCAGAGGGATTTGCCGCGGAAATCGGTCGGACGGAAAATACACTTGTTTTAACGGACGGTGGTGCAATTGAACAGTGTACAGCCTATCAAAACGGGCTTTTTCATGTGCAGGATGCGGCAAGTGCACTTTGCGTGCAGGCACTGGATGTGCACCCCGGACAGACAGTTGTAGATGTTTGCGCCGCACCGGGTGGCAAAACCTTTACGATTGCCGAGCAAATGGAAAACCACGGCAAAATTTTGGCATTTGATCTATATCCACAGCGTGTTGCACTGATAGAAAACGGCGCAGCACGGCTCGGGGTTTCCATTGTAGAGGCGGCGGTGCAGGACGCATCGGTGTATTTCCCGTCACTTCAAAAAACTGCAGACCGCGTGTTGTGCGATGTACCGTGTTCGGGGCTTGGTACCATTCGCCGTAAGCCTGAAATTCGCTATAAAGATATGGGGTTTATTGACAACTTGACCCTTTTACAGTATAATATTTTAGTTAATGCGTCAAAGTATGTAAAAGAGGGCGGTACTTTGGTGTATTCCACCTGTACCCTCAACCGTGCGGAAAACGATGCGGTTTGTGACCGTTTTTTGCAGGAAAATTCTGATTTTGAAGCCTTGGACGCGTATACAACACTGTTGCCGCATAAAGATGGAGCGGACGGGTTCTTTTTTGCGCGGCTCGGGAGAAAAGTACAGTGAGCAAAGCAGATATTCGTTCTTTCAACTTCGCGGAGCTGACGGCGGAAATGACGGCGCGCGGTTTCCCCAAATTTCGGGCGGCGCAAATTTATGCGTGGCTTCACGAAAAAGGT
>JBJEPR010000167.1:0-11939 GCA_051881335.1 Candidatus Fimenecus sp.
AAAGACGCTGTAGATATTATCAACAGTTTGGCAAAATATAATTTGGAATTACAGGCAAAGCGAAAGGAACTCCTCTTACAAAACGGCTTTCCTGCGGATTTTTTACAGCCGCACTACACTTGCGCGGTCTGCGAGGACACAGGTGCGGTGGATGGCAAGGAATGTGCCTGCTATCAAAAGCTACTGCGGGATATTGCCTTTCGGGAGCTGTCCGCAAAAACACCGTTGCAGCTTTGTACCTTTGACAGCTTTTCGCTGTCCTACTATCAGGATACCCCCGACGGAAACGGTATAATCCCACGGCAGAAAATGGAAGAGGTTCTGAACTTTTGCAAACGCTACGCGGACACATTTTCACTGCAATCACCGAGTCTGTTATTTTTCGGCAACACAGGGCTCGGCAAAACGCATCTTTCTTTGGCGATTGCGGCGGCGGCGATTGAAAAGGGGTACGGCGTTGTCTACGGCGCGGCGCAAAATTTATTTTCCGCACTGGAAAAGGAGCATTTCGGAAAATCCGCCGAGGAGGACATCGAAGCGATGCTTTTAGACTGCGATTTACTGATTTTAGACGACCTCGGCACAGAATTCACCACGGGCTTTGTCACTGCATCGTTTTACAACATCATCAACACGCGTCTGCTTTGCGGCAAGCCGACGGTCATCAACACAAACCTTTCGTTTGAGGAATTGGAAGATAAATATACCAATCGCATTGTCTCCCGTATTTTGGGCTGCTATCAAGTGCGCCGTTTTTACGGTGAGGATATGCGCGTGAAAAAACGTTTTGAACAAAAATAAAACAGCGGTGTGCCGGTTTTTCGGCGCGCCGCTTTTTCTGTGAAAGGATTGCATTTTTCAGTAAGAATTGTTAGAATACTATATATAAACGGAGTGATAGATATGCAGACACACAACCTGATTGATTTAGAGGATATTTCCAAAAATGATTTACAGGAAATTATCCGCTTGGCCCAGATGATAAAGGCGCACCCCTCGATTTTTACCGATGCGTGCCACGGCAAAATTATGGCGACGCTTTTTTACGAGCCGTCCACCCGCACGCAAATGTCCTTTCAGACTGCAATGCTGCGTTTAGGCGGGCAAATTATCGGGTTTGATAACCCTTCAAACGCCTCGGTTGCCAAAGGGGAAAGTTTAAAAGACACCGTGCGCGTGGTCAGCGGCTATGCGGATTTAATCGTGATGCGCAACCCCGTAGAGGGCTCGGCGCTGGCGGCGTCGCTCTATTCCAAAAGCCCGATTATTAACGCCGGTGACGGCGGACACTTGCACCCGACGCAAACTTTGACCGATGTGGTCACGCTGTCCTTTGAAAAAGGCACTTTGGACGGCTTAACCGTCGGGCTTTGCGGCGATATGAAAAACGGCAGAACGGTACATTCGCTGATTAAAACGCTGTCAAAATACAAAAACAACCGTTTTGTGCTGATTTCCACGCCCGAATTGCAGCTGCCGCAGTATATGCTCGATATTTTAGAGGAAAGCGGCTGTGCGTACAGCTTTTCGGACAGCTTGGAAAACTCCATCGGCGAGCTTGATGTGCTGTATATGACGCGTATTCAGCAGGAGCGCTTTAAATCCAAAGAAGAATATGAAGCACAAAAGGGCATTTATGTATTAGACGAAGCAAAAATGCGGTTGGCAAAGAAAGATTTGGTGGTGCTCCACCCCCTGCCGCGCGTTGATGAAATCACCGTGGCAGTCGACGACGACCCGCGCGCCAAATATTTTGAACAGGCAGAGTACGGGATGTATGCGCGTATGGCGCTGATTATTACAATGCTCAATATGCGCACAGGGGTTAGCCCTGCGCCGGTACACAGTGCAGATGAACGGCACTGCCGCAATCCGCGGTGTGTGACAAATACCGAAGCCTATGTGCCGCATCTGTTTTATGAAAAAGGAGGCAAGACTGTCTGCAAATTCTGCGACAGTTTGTTGGAAGAATGAAAGCGTTATTTTTATTCGGCTCGCCGAAGCGCAACAGTCATACTGCCGCGCTTTGCGGTGCGTTTTTACAGGGGCTTTCCAAAGACTATGCTGTCGAAATCGTACGGCTGTTTGACTTGATGCCGAAGCCCTGCAACGACTGCGGGTACTGCAAGGCGTCGGACGGGTGCTCGAAAAAGGATTTGGACCGCTTTATGGAAAGTTATTTTGACGCAGATTTGGTGGTCGTGGCAAGTCCTGTATATCTGCTCTCCTACCCCGCTCCTTTAAAAGCGTTATTTGACCGTTTTCAGCGATTTTACAACGCACGCTTTCGCCGTGGCATTGTAAAGCCGATTGCAAAGCCGAAAAAGGCGGTTTTACTGTTATCGGCAGGCGATGACGGTAAAGAGGCACAAAGCGTAATAGAAGCGCAAACTCGCCGTGCATTTTCGGTGATGAACACGGAAATCGTCGGTACGGTTTTGGCGGACAACACAGACAGTGCGCCTGTTTCGCGCGAAACCTTACAGCGCGCATTTTCGCTTGCAAAAAGTCTATAATAGATAATGAAACGAAAGGAGAAACCAAAATGGCAATCGTCAATATTTCTTTAAATAATTTTCAATCGGAGGTTTCGACCAGTGAAAAACCCGTTTTACTGGATTTTTATGCAGACTGGTGCGGTCCGTGCCAAATGCTGCACCCCGAGCTTGAGGCCTTTGAAGCGAACACCGACCTTGTAAAGGTCGGGCAAATCAATGTGGATGAAAACGGTGAGCTTGCACAGCTGTACGGGATTTTGTCCATTCCGACGCTGGTACTCGTGAAAAACGGGCAGGAAGTGGCGCGGCGTGTCGGCGGCTGTGAGACTGCGGATATTGCGGCATTTGTGCAAGCGCATTGCTGATATAAGCATTGTGGCTTTCACGCAGAATGGGAAATTGGGATTTGTTCGCGTAGTGGCGGGCTTCCACGCCCGCCCGTTATTCCTCCCTCTGACGAGGAAGGTGGCACGGCGTAGCCGTGACGGAGGGAGAGAAAAAGAAAAATCTCTCCCCCAGTCAAATGCGATGCATTTGACAGCCCCCTCGTCAGAGGGGGCGGAAACGGTGGGGGCAAGCTCCCGCCCTACCCTATAAAATGTATTTCGTGCGTAGGGAACGGTCTTGACCGTTCCGCAGAATTACATCAAAATCCACGGGCGGGCGTGGAAGCCCGCCACTACGCGTACAAATCCAAATTTATATCCCCTAAACAATTGAAACACAAAAACAGGGTATGTCAAATTGCTTTGACATACCCTTACTTTTCAGCAAAATTTTAAATGAAAAATTAACCGAAATATCTCTGCAGGAGGCCTTCAAATGCTTTGCCGTGACGGGCTTCGTCGCGCGCCATTTCGTGCACAGTGTCATGGATAGCGTCGAGGCCTTCCTCTTTTGCGCGTTTTGCAAGCTCAACCTTGCCCATAGTTGCGCCGTTTTCAGCTTCTACGCGCATTTCCAAATTCTTCTTGGTGCTGTCGGTGACGACTTCGCCCAAAAGCTCTGCGAATTTTGCGGCATGCTCTGCTTCTTCATATGCCGCTTTTTCCCAATACAGACCGATTTCGGGATAGCCCTCTCTATGGGCAACGCGCGCCATCGCAAGATACATACCGACTTCCGAGCATTCGCCGTTGAAGTTTGCACGAAGGCCTTCAATAATGTCTTCCGGAACACCTTTCGCTACGCCGACAACATGTTCAGCAGCCCAAGTTTTTGCGCTTTCCTCGACCACATTGAACTTCGAGCCGGGAACACCGCACTGGGGGCATTTTTCGGGCGGCGTATCGCCTTCATGGACATAGCCGCATACGGGACAAACAAATTTTTTCATAACAAATTCCTCCTGAATTTAAAAATTTTCTTTTTTATTTTGTTCGGGCTGCGCGCAGCAATTCGTACAAACACCGAAAAAAATCAAACTGTAATCGTGGATTTCGCCGCAGAACGAATTTGTGAGCAATTCTTCTGCGGACGGCGGAATACACTGCGGTAAATCATAAAATCTGCCGCATTTCTCACACTGCAAATGTGCGTGGCGGTGGGTGTCGGCGTCATAGTGCTCCTCCCCGCCCGAGGAAAAACGCAGGATTGTACCGTCTTCACACAGATTATTGAGATTTCGGTACAGCGTGCCGAGACTTAAATTCGGCATTTGCTCCCGCACGGAAAGATACAATTCCATAGCGGTAGGATGGTCACAGCGTTGCTGCAAATTTTGCAAGATTGCGTCACGCTGACGGCTTTTTCGCACCTGCGGCATGGACACCACCTCTCCGATTATTAACAATAACGATAATCATTACTGTTATTATAACAGATATTGTGCGATTGTCAAGAGGCTGTTTTGAGAATATTTTTGCGGCGAATTCGGTATTCTGCGTATTTTTCGCCTATGGTGGCTGAAAAAGACGAATAGAACCGCTTGCCGACGCGTTTTGACAGGTGAGAAAAAAATAATTTTCAGGAAAATAAAATTTAGTGTTGATTTTTTCAAAGTTATCCGTTATAATATACAAGCATTAAAAATCCACCTGCCGGTGTGATGGAATTGGCAGACGTGCTGGACTCAAAATCCAGTGGTAGCGATACCGTGCCGGTTCGACCCCGGCCACCGGCACCAAAACGAAAAGCCTTGATATTACTTGCTTTCTGTGAGTTATCAAGGCTTTTCTTTTTTCCTTGAAACGCTTAAGCATATCATTTTTCTAACACTTTTTCTAACACAGTTAGATGATGCTTGACATTGAATCTGCGATGCTATTCTTTCTTTTTACATCTAAATGCGAATAAATATTTGCTGTTGTACTGAAATCGGAGTGCCCGAGCCATTCTTGAATGTCTTTCATTGAAAACCCTTTTGCAACCAGCAAGCTCGCACAAGTGTGTCTTAAATCGTGGAAGCGAATGATGGGCAAGTTATACTTTTTTAATAACTGCTTAAATCTGTGCGTAATGTAGTTCGGGGAATATGGTGTACCGTTGTCCCACTTAAATATATAATCATTTTTTACATACTCTTTGCCGAATAGCGTTACATTTTGCGCTTCGGCGTTTTTCATATTTAGAAGGATTTGCATAATCTCATCCGTTATAGGATATGCGCGGTGGCTTGAGGCGGTTTTTGTGCTGTCTTTTTCAACTACCTCGCTAAACTGCACGACTGTGTGCTTGATTGTCAATGTGCGAGTTTCAAAGTTAATACTATCCCATTTTAATCCGAGAACCTCACTGCGGCGTAACCCATAAACAATCGTTAAATAAATCAACGGATATAAAGGGTCATCTTGAATGCAGTGCAACAATTCAGCGATTTGGTTTGCAGTGTAAAAGCTTGCTTCAAAATGCTGTATTCGCGGTAATGTAACAAATTCACTTGGATTTGTTAAGAGATAACCGCTTTTAACAGCTTCTTTTAACACTTGCTTAATGATAACAATATGTGATTTGACACTTTTGGCTGATAATCCGCCTTTGCCGTCACGACGTCCGTTTTGGCTTTTTTCGTCAATATAGCATTGAATATCATTACGGCTCAAATCAGTTAATTTAATAGCTTTTGTTTTAAAATAAGGCACGATATGCGCGCGAACAATGGTTTTGTAGCCTTGATATGTTACTTCGTCAATACTTGTCCTTTTTCGGTCAAGCCAACGCAATACATACTCGCTGAATAGAATCTCTGTTGGGATAACATTCTCTTTATCCTCGTATTCTTTGAGCTTATCGCGAAGGAATTGTTCTGCTTTTCGTTTATTGCCTTTTACCTCTAATCCAGTAGGAATCCATTTTTGTTTACGTTTACCGTTTTGGTCGGTTAAATTTATGACGGCATAATATTTGCCGTTTTTTTGTTGCAGGCTTCCTGTCATGTTGACTCCTTTCTTTTGGAAACACTACCATTACTTTATTGCTATTGTACTCTATATGAGTTGACAAAATCAAGTAGGCAGACCTTCGGAATAATATATTTTTTGCCAATTTTGATTGAGCGAATTGCACCCATTTTCAAAAGTCGATACAGCGAGTTTTTACCAATATGTAAAGCGTCACATGCTTCTTGAACAGTGAGCACATCCTTGTAGTTTTCAAACAATATCGTCACCGCCTTTTAAATAATAATTGTTTTTTATTAGAGAAATTTTATCAACACTGCCGTTTTCGTTGCGCATGAACATTGTTACATCGGTAATGCGGCGAATGAGCGCATTCCATGTTTCGGGCTCATTTACTTGAATGTAACGATATTGTTGCCATAAGTCAATATTACTTACAATATATACTTCTGTAAAACAGGCGATTTTGTCATCGTATCGTGCAGGAAGTCGGCATGGATAGCCGTCTATATATTGCAGTAACGCTTTAATAAGCAGGGAGTCGCGAAATTCATCCAGTAGCAAGACCTTCTCGCCGCTGTAGTTGTCGAATGGGTGTTCATAATTGGTGACATGGTAGACATTTTCATATCCATAAGTTTCCATTACGGAACGCGTTTTGCCTGTGCCGGTTTTACCATAAATGTAATGTACTTTTACTTTTCGAAATATTTTTTTATATTGTTCCTCCAAAATGGTCTGCCGCATTCTATCAAGATGCGGTATTTTTGTTCCGTAGCTTGGATATTCCGTGATAATCTCAAGATTTGTTGCGCCATCGCGTATCATTTCAAGTACTATATTACTTATTTTTTCGTTTTTTGTGGCTTTATCTAAAGGTATTTCACCATATTCCTTAAATGTTTCACTATGGTTTGTTTTCTTTTTCTCGCTATCAAGGTATTTTCCCTCTTTGCGGATATAATCACGATTTTCTTGGCTTGAGCCATAAGCCGCTTCTATATGGGCTTCGGGGAAGCGATTTTTCATTGTAGAAAAAAACACAGCATTTTCATAATATACATAAATATGTGTGTGCAGTATGCCATCCTTGCCTATTTCATCACAGTAGCAATAATACTTCGGCTTGCTACTGTCTAAAATATTGCGTATTCTTTCGTGGTCGTAACCTTTTTCTGTTGGGTTGTTAATAGTCAGTTGATATTTTCTTGAACGAGTATTTAGAGCTTTACGCATTCTTTCATCCTCCGTTTTAATTTTATTTGCATTTTAAATTTTTCTTTTATTTTTAGAATTTTTTTGATTGCACAATTACACAAGTTGTACAAAAGGGTAATACTAATCTTTTGCAATAGAGGCGGTACGGCACCCGTATGTAATGCACTTTAACAGTACTACGATGTAACCGAAACCATTCGTTTTTTCATTTAGATTTGTTCGGCGCTTGGTAAATTTGTAAAAGAAATCGTGATTTTCCTCCTTTGTTCATCCGAGTTAAACAAGCTTGTCGCAGTCTATATACCATCTAATTTTAAAAAAGCAAGTAAAGGCGAAGATGAAATGCAGAGAAAATGAAGATTATCAGTCATTCTTGTGAGCAGAAAGTGAAAAACATAGTGTAAATTTTGTTTGTTTTGCTTGTTTTTATTCTGAAATGCAACTTCTTTTTGTGCTAACTTATAAAATTTGATTTTTTCAATAATTGTTGCGATTGTATGGTTTTATGCTTAAAAATGCATTGCACTTGGCGATTTTGCTATGTAAAAATTCAGAAAATTCCACAAGTAAAAAACACATTTTTACATTTCTAAAAATTTGTTTCTCTTTAAGAAAGAAAAGTGGTTGCTCTTTTTATGCTCGTTTTTAGGGTGTAGATTCATATAAAAGAAAAAATAAAAAAAGCAGTCGCTTTCACGACTGCACGAATACAAAATATATACAAATTTCTTAGATTACAGCTACAACTGCCTATATACAAATTTTTGTAAGATTTATTGTTTTAAAAACAGGATTTCGCGTTTTTGAAATCGTGCTCCTTTTTAGGTATATTACAAGGAATGAATGCAAAAACGCAACCATTCCAGAGGAATACAGATAGCATTTCGGGCAAAAAACGCAGATAAATACACTTATTCGGCCGTAAACCCTTTTAATTGCCTAAAAACGCTCCACAGTGAAAACATATATCCAAAGCAAAATACAAAGGACAAGTGCGATTTTATATACAAAAATTTGTATATGGTATATCTAAAAAATCTCATTTGTTAGAGTTTGTAAATTCGCTGATTAACTCAGAAATTATTTGGAACTGCTTTTCCGTCAAATCGTGGAACGGGATTTGCAGGGATTCTTTTTCAATACCCAAAAGGTAATCTGCCGATACGCCGAATGCGACGCATATGCGTTTAAGAACACCATAAGAGGGTTGGCGCGCATCCGTTTCATACGATGAAACGACCCCTTTGGACACACCGATGCGTTCCCCAAACTGTTTTTGCGTCAACCCGTTTGATTCTCGGAGCATTCTAATCTTTTTGCCCATCATGGGTATCCCTCATTTCTGTTTTTACTCTCCTAATTCTATATTATGAAGAAACACTGATGGAATATTAGAACACTATTTGTTGACTTTCGGCGAGAATAGGCGTAAAATATAAGTAAAAGACTTTAGAAAGGAATCCGAAAATGAAAATCAATATAAAATCCAAAAAAACCGTTTTGATTCTTATCGCAGCAATTGCCGTGCTTGTCGGCATTATTATTGCGATATTTGCTACATACCAACATTATCACGCGCCGCAGGCAATCGAAATTGTTTGTAATGCAGATAACGCATATCTTTCCGAGCAAGGGAACGATAAATTTCTCGTTTTGCGCATAAACAATACAATTCAGCTTACCGCTATTGTTGAGCCTGCTGACTGCAAAGCAAAAGTTGTATGGGCAGTTGAGGGTGACAATAAAGCGGAAACCGGCGAGGGGAAAGTGATTTCTCTTGACAATACCGGTTTGGTAACGGCAGAGAACGCCGGCAAGGTTATTGTAAAAGCAACGGCGGGCGAGGGTAAAAAAGCAAAGTCCGCAACAATTACCGTGATGGTTACAAAATCTGATGCGGAATTGATGCAGGAATTGAAAGATGAAATTGCCGCGCTGCCGGATACGGAAAATCTTACGGCGGAAGATAAAGAAAAGGTTGAGGAACTGAAAGCAAAATACGATTCTCTTTCTGCTGAATACAAAGACCGTTTGACGGATGAGAAGGATAAGCTTTCCAATGCGGTATCTAAGGTTGAGGAAAGCGTACAGGAGCCTACCGGCGTAACAAGTGAAGAGAGCACGACGACTAAAACAACCAGTGCACCTATTGTAACGCCGCCGACAACGACAAAGCCTTCTGACAATACTTCTACAACAAAACCGTCCGGCGGCAGTTCCGGCACGACAAAACCTACTGAACCGACAACTTCCAAACCGAAACCAACGGAGCCTACGACATCTAAGCCGACTGAACCTACTACCTCAAAACCGAAGGACTTTGCCATGTCGCCGGAAGAAGCCGTGGCATATGCGAGAAGTGTATGTGAAGCACGGGGGTTGAAATGGCTTGATTTGATGAATAAGGATAATTCCGGTTGGAATGTGCCGATAGTTATTGTTCAGGGAGATAGTGTAGAAAGAATTAAAGAAAAAATAAATGGCAGTATCGATTGCACTTATCATCCTGCCGCAAAATATTATAAGGTATATATTGAGTCATGCAAAGATGCGGTTGGTAACGATGCATATAAGATTTATTTCTTTTATGGTAGCTGATATGAAGGTGTGATCAATTATGTTTGAAATATTAGAAATACTGATTAATATATGTCTTATATCAGGTATTTTAATTGGATTGGGGGCAAATGTTGGTATGGAGTAAAAATCTGTTTTTTCTATTAATAGATGAGCTTTTCGGTTAGAATCAATCACTCAATCACGCTCCTTTTTAGGTATATCAAAAGGAATGAATGCAAAAACGCAACCATTCCGTAAGAATTCATATAGAATTTCGGGCAAAAAACGCAGATAAATACGCTTATTCGGCTGTAATCCCTTTTAATTGCCTAAAAACGCTCCACAGTGAAAACATATATCAAAAACCAAATATAATCAATCACTCGACACCAATCATCTCCCTGAAAAACAAGCAAAATATTTTGATCAGAATAATTGTATTATTTACACGCAAAACATCAATCACTCGACACATTTGGTGTAAGCAATAGCTTTGGTTGATTAGCCTCAGTCCCTTTTGGGACTACGTTATGCGAGAATATATAGGCACCGGTGGATGTTATGCCAAGTCTGCCGCTCTGCGATGCACGATTAAACAACTCTGACGAGTAAGAACAGTGTCATGCATATACAAAACCTCGCAATAACATTGGCGATGGCATCACTACATGCTTTACAGCATGGTCTGTTGCTTCGATAACAGACAATTGACAGAATTAAACCCAATATTGCATATCCTATTTAAAAATATTTTTCCTTTTTTCTTGCTTTTGCAAACAAAACATATTATATATTTATCGTAATTCTTTATTTCTATATTCTTTGTTCTGTTTAACAAATAATTCCTCCAAGTTTTTCAGTAAAGAATTACACTCTAAAAAAGCAAAAAGAGCTTGCAATGCGGATACAGGCTCTTTTTGTTTTTCCTACAATAAATATTAATGTTTTTCTGAATATGGGTACAAAAGATTTTATGACTACTTTTTTTGTCCCTAATGGATTATTTATTAATATTCTTTGTTTATATTTTCTATTTTTATTGCTAATATTTTCATTATACATTGTTTTATTATTTTAAAATCATAGAAAATATTGCCAACTTGCCCAAAACAATTCTTTCTGTTTTAGCAATCAATAATCTTTTCAACCACCTGCGTAAAAGGCATTTCTTTGACCTTGATTAGATAGTCCAGCGTAGAATATCCGCCGTTCTCACGGAAAAACCAACACCATTTGCCGTTTGAAATCTTCATGCTGTCGTGATCACGGGTGCAATAAGTGTTGCCGCCGAAATGAATAAGCTCCTGCGGCTCATAGCTTTTCAGATAGGTCGGCAAGCCCATTTCACGGGCTTTCTCCGCCACCTCCGGCGGGATATATGGCATACTTTTTTACCTCCGCTCTGAAATAAGAACCCCACCCGTTACCAAAATCAAAGATTTTGAACGAGTACTGGGAATCTTGTTGCTTACGCAATAAAGCTGAGGCAATTTCTTGTCAGAAATTGCCGTTTCTTTTTGGTACGGATAAAAGGACTTGAACCTGCATGAAATTTCCTTCATTAGAACCTGAGGGTATCGTCACCTTGGTGATATTATAGATTATAATGAGGAATATATTTATAACCATAGTATTTCAAATGCGGTTATATAATCTTTTTCTCAACGAATTATAGGATCATATCTGTTATACAAAATAGTATCCCCTTTATGATTGTCCTACTGTTTTGGATTTTTTATAATCTTTATTAATTCTATATAACATTCATTTGAAAAAGTCTCTACCGGTTTTTCCCACATTAGGTCTCTAAAATTACAAGATAACTTTAATTCCTTCAATTCAGAATTTAAATGAGAATAAATATTATATTGGATTTTTGATACTATATTTTTAACCCATGGTTCTATATCATCTTTAATTTCACTTGCTTTATGTCTAGTAACATTTAATTTTATTCTTGAATCTGCTGTCAGATTGCATATGATTTTAAAATAACCTACAGGAAAAATACTTTCTATATCAAGCGGAATTAATATGCCGTCTTGATAAAAGTGAGATTCAAGTGATGTAATATTTACTAGGGTACCTATATCTGTTATATTATCATTATTTCTGTTAAAATTAGGAGAATAATTATTAAATCCTAATGTTATTAGAGGTTCTCTTGTAGCAGTATATATTTTATCATCAAAATCGATATATTTATGAGTTTTTTGTAAATCTAGTAAATTCAAATTTGATATTCTATAAAGCTTATTTTCATCGATATATACTGAATCATATTTATCTTCAATACAAATGCAGTCTACTATATTTCCATCATCAT
>JBJEPR010000168.1:0-2607 GCA_051881335.1 Candidatus Fimenecus sp.
AATTGGTGGTTGATACCGTATTTTTTAAGACAATACCGTCAAACAAAACTTTCACTGCCTGGTAGCCTTGCTCAAAGGGCTGTTGGCAAATGGTAGCAAGCACACTGCCTTGGCAGAGCGCCTCGCGGGTGACCGAAGTGTCGTCAAAGGTGCAAACCCGCACATCGCGGTTGTGCTCCCGAATAGCGCGCAGTGTACCGTTGACGCCGGCGGCGGTGATATACACAAAATCAATTTCGGGGTGCATTTTCAATGCGTCTTTCATCACACGGTAGGCGACATCGTCATCGTCATCATTTTCCGCCACACCTACAAGGCTGATTTTCGGATATTCATTTTCCAAAATCGCGCGAAGCCCCTCTACACGCTGTGCGTGCCCCGCGTGGTGTGCATTACCGTTCATAATAAAAAGGTTTGCGTGCCCTGCGGACAAAAGCCCCGTCAGCCGCCCCGCGATGCGCCCGCTTTTCAGATAGTCACAGCCTACATACACCGCGCCTTTTAAATCCTCAACCGCGGCGGAGAGCATCACAATCCGCACGCCGCGAGAAAGCATTTCCTGTAATTTCGCTTTTACATCGGGGTGGCAAATCGGCGTTAAAATCACCTGCGCGGTTTCCTCGGGCAGGGCGTTTAAAAGGTCTAAAAGGGCGGTGTGAGAGTAGCCTTTAAATTCAGACAGCGTGACCTGAAACCCGTAACTTTGAAAGGCTTCCTCTGCGGCAAAAATGCCCCGTTTCACTTCATCAAAGAAAGGATTGCCCACGCTGTTCAATAGAACAGAAACCTGTATGGGTTTGCCCGAATACACAAGCGCCTTGCCGATGATGTTCGGCTTGTAATCATATTTTTTGGCAATTTCTAAAATCTTTTGTTTGGTTTCCTCGGCAATACCGGGGCGCCCCTTCAAGGCACGGTCCACCGTGCCGCGGCTGACACCCGCGAGGGTTGCAATTTCCTTTGCCGTGATTGCCATTCGTTTCCCACCCTTGATTTTTTCAAAAGACAATGCTATAATCATTCAAGAACTTTCGTGCACGAGCACGATACTATCGAAATTATACAACGAACCGCAGGAATTGTCAAGGAGGAACGCGATGGATGCGCAAAATCGCAAGGCACATTTTGAAACTGGAAAAACCATGGCAGAAAGTCTTTCCGTCACGGAACTGGTTTCCCAACTGATGCACCAATCCAAAGGCATTGACCGCCTTTCTGTAAAGCCCTATAATTGGTGGAACGAGGCACTGCACGGCGTGGCGCGGGCAGGGGTTGCCACGGTATTTCCACAGGCAATTTGTATGGCGGCGTCTTTCGATGCACAAATGCTTAAAACCGTTGCCGAGGTAATCTCCACCGAGGCACGCGCCAAATTCAACGAAAGCCAGCGAAACGGCGATTACGGCTGGTACAAAGGCTTAACCATGTGGTCGCCGAATATCAATATTTTCCGCGACCCCCGCTGGGGCAGAGGGCAGGAAACCTACGGCGAGGACCCCTATTTAACAGGGCTTCTCGGCAATGCGTTTATCTGCGGCTTGCAGGGCGACGATCCCGAATATATCAAAACCGCCGCCTGTGCCAAGCATTATGCGGTGCACAGCGGACCTGAGGAATTGCGCCATTGTTTTAATGCCGTCGCTTCAAAAAAGGATATGTTTGAAACATATCTCCCTGCCTTTAAAACGGCGGTAAAAGATGCCAAGGTTTGCGGTGTAATGGGCGCATACAACCGTACTAACGGCGAGGCGTGCTGTGCGTCTGATACACTCATTCAAAAGATTTTGCGAGAAAGTTGGGGCTTTGAGGGCTATTTCGTTTCCGATTGCGGTGCACTTAACAATATCAAAAAAGACCACAAGCTTACAAAAAATCCTGCATGGGCGGCGGCAATGGCACTAAACGCAGGCTGTGATTTGGAATGCGGTAAGTACTACCGCTTGTTGCCTGTTTCATACACATTGCATTACATAACCAAAGAAACGCTTTTGCAGTCGGTATCAAGGCTGTTTGCCATTCGCAGTGCGCTTGGTATGTTCAACGAAAACTGCCCCTATAACGCCCTTTCTCCTGATGAAAATGCTACGCCTGCCAACGAAGAACTGTCCGTCAAAATGGCGGAAAAAGGTGTTGTCTTACTGGAAAACAACGGCATTTTACCCCTTAAACCCAACGCACAGCGAATTTTGGTGGTGGGCTATAATGCGGAAAATGACTTGGCGTACTTAGGCAACTATTTCGGTACGCCGAAACGCTATTGCAAAGTGCCCGAGGCGGTAAAACTTGAAAACAGCGACACCGAGTATGCACAAGGCTATTCCTATAACTTAAAAGAAAACACCGCTTTACAGCAAGATGCACTTAAAAAAGCGGAAAACGCCGATTTGATACTTTTCTGCGGTGGGCTTGATTGCTCCTTTGAGGGTGAAGAAGGCGGCGAAGAATTAAAAGGCGGCGGCGGAATGCTCGGCGAACAGGGCGACCGCCTGACGCTTTCTCTGCCAGATGTGCAAATTGACCTGTTGGAAAAGTTGTTTTCTCTCGGCAAGAAATTAGTCATTTTGAATTTCTCGGGCGGTTGCATTGATTTCCGCGCATATAAAGACC
>JBJEPR010000169.1:0-11701 GCA_051881335.1 Candidatus Fimenecus sp.
CACACAGCTCGGGCGCGCGACGGCGGCGGTGGAAACGCTCTCGCAAACGGTCCAAAAGGCGGCGAAGCTGACAGACGCCGCTGTGCCTGTGCAATCGCAGACGCGGTTCGCCCGCGCCAAAGAAGCGGTTTGTGACGGCTGCGGCAGGTATGCGTACTGCTGGGAAGCGCATCGGCGCGAAACCTTGCAGGCGTTTGCGCAAATGGATATTCCGTTGCGGGAATCCAAACCGCTTTGTACGGAAAATATCCCCGCCGCGATGCAGGCGCGCTGTATTCGCTTGACAGCGCTGACCGAGAACTTACAGCGGTTTTCTATGCGCGACGCAGAGCACAGCGCGGCGCAGGCGAAAATCCGCGAATTGCGGCAGGCAAACGCGGAACGCTTTGACGGCGTTGTGGATATGCTGGAAGCCTTGTCTGCGGAATTTGCCGAGGCGTTGTGTTTCGACGAAACTGCGGCGGACCGTATCGGCGAAGCGTTGCAAAACGCGTTCGGTGTTACCGCGCAATGCGTGACCTGTGCGTATACGGCGGGCGGCACACTGCGCTTGGAAATGACTTTCCCGTCATCTGCGGTGCTGCCGTCAGAGGCGGATTTGCGTGCAGTCTTGGAAACCGTTACGGGCAGACAGCTGGAATTGCCCGTGGTGCAGGACGGCACGGCGGGCGCACAGATGATTTTCTGCGAACGGACGGCGTTCCGTGTGGAAGCGGCGGCGGCCAAAATCACAGCAGACCGCGAAAAGTACAGCGGTGACAGCTACGAGAGCTTTTTCGACGGGCGCGGCGGATATTATGTCATTCTCAGCGACGGAATGGGCCAGGGTACACGCGCCGCACTGGACAGCACGCTGGCCGTGCAAATGACGACCGCCCTTTTGAAAGCGGGAATCGATGTGCACAGCGCCCTGAAAATGGTCAATGCGTCTTTGATGCTCAAGTCGGAGGCGGAGTCCCTTGCCACGCTCGATATTTTGCATATTGATTTGTATACCGGTGAAGCGGGATTTTACAAAGCAGGTGCGGCAAAATCTCTGTTGCGCCGCAAGGATAAATGTATGGAAATCAAGCGCGCGGCACTGCCGGTCGGCATTTTGCGCGAGGTGCGTTTCGGGTGCTGTACGGGACAACTGCAGCCGGGAGATTTGGTGGTTATGGCGTCCGACGGCGCATTTGATTACGCCGAACAGCCGTTCAAAAAGGCGGTTGGAAGTATTCGCCTGCAAGATGACTGTGCAGAGATTGCCAAACAGCTTGCGGAAACGGCAAAACAAAAAACAACTGCGCCGCGAAGCGATGATATTACAGTCATTGCAGTGAAATTTCGGAATAATACGGAATAACTCCCGTATTATTCCTTTTTTTGTAAAAAAACGGCGGCTAAAACGGTTTTTTTCAATAAATCCGTCACAAAATTCGGATTGTTTATTGACAATTCGGAGATTTTATTGTAAATTGTAATAGTATCGATTAGTGTGGAATGCTAATCTGTTATTGTAAGAAAGGGGATTCATTCAGAATGGCAAAAAAAGATTCTATGCTCACGCCTGAAGAGCGTCTTGCACGCGCAGAGCGTAAAAAAGAAAAAAGAAAAATCTTCGGCGAAACCTTTTTGAAAGCAGCGGCACTGTTTTTGGCAGTTGTTTTTGTGTACTCGGTTACATATGTTGCGTTCGGTAAGGGCAGAACCGTTTATCAAGGCGTGCAGGTTGACGCCGGCGCACTTGTCGTAGACGGCGGTTCCTCAAGCGGCTCGGTGAGCGGCGGCTCTGCCGGCAGTTCTGATGACGCGGCACCGGCCTCCAACGAAGCGGAAGAAGCGGCAAACGCTATTAACGCGGCGACTGCGGCGGCAGCTGTTGCGGGCTATGACTGGACGAGAACCAGCGCGTATACCAAACCGATTGATGTCGGTAATGCGACCGATACTTTGAATAAGGTTATTCATATGGCGGACGAAAATGCGAACTTGGATTCCGTTGTCGGCGGCTTCCTCGGGATCGGCACAAAAGAAGCCAAGGTTGAAAAAGGCAAGGATGCGGCAGAGTGCATCGGCTATCACGGCGACAGCTATAAGCTGAAAGCAACCTCGCTCAAAGCGTCCGACCTCAAAGACCTGAAAGTGGAAGACGGAAAATATACCTTCACTTTGGCGAATGCAACTTCTCCGCAGAAAGACGGCAGCACTTCGCTTAACCGCTTTACCGATGACCTCGTTACCCAGTCTGAGATTGACGCGGAAATCAAGGCTTATGTTTCCGTTGTGACCGTGAACAATGTAGATGTTACTTACGGCAATATCAAGGTTGAAGCGATTATCAAAGATGGGAAACTGGAAAAAATGACCTATTCTTATGATGCAGATGTTTCGGAACTCGGCTTGAAAGCGCTCGGTATCTCCATTAAGGGTACAGGCGCTATGCACACCGAAGCAACTTACAGCAACTTCGTGTATTGATTGGATGAGAGGGAGACAGTAATATGGCAAAAGAAGTATTGACCCCTGAAGAAATTGCAGAGAAAAAAATCAGACGCTCCAACGGTTGGACCCGTTTTTGGGCCATCGTTTTGGCGCTGGTTTTGGTAGGCGCCTCCACCTCTTTCGCAGTGAAGAAGGCAGGAGATGCGAATGATGAAGCGGCGGCAAAGCAGGCAGAGCTCGCATCACAGTATGCCGCCAGCGTAAATGCGGGCAGCGCACAAAGCTGGGATGACGGTTCAAGCAGCGGCTCTGCCGGCAGTTCCGATGATGCGGCGGCACCGGCAACCGATGAAGCGGAAGAAGCGGCAAAAGCCATTAACGCGGCGACTGCAACAGCGGCAACCGCCGGCTATGACTGGACGAGAACCAGCGCGTATACCAAACCGATTGATGTCGGCAATGCGACCGATACTTTGAATAAGGTTATCCATATGGCGGACGAAAATGCGAACTTGGATTCCGTTGTCGGCGGCTTCCTCGGTATCGGCACAAAAGAAGCCAAGGTTGAAAAAGGCAAGGATGCGGCAGAGTGCATCGGCTATCACGGCGACAGCTATAAGCTGAAAGCAACCTCGCTCAAAGCGTCCGACCTCAAAGACCTGAAAGTGGAAGACGGAAAATATACCTTCACTTTGGCGAATGCAACTTCTCCGCAGAAAGACGGCAGCACTTCGCTTAACCGCTTTACCGATGACCTCGTTACCCAGTCTGAGATTGACGCGGAAATCAAGGCTTATGTTTCCGTTGTGACCGTGAACAATGTAGATGTTACTTACGGCAATATCAAGGTTGAAGCGATTATCAAAGATGGGAAACTGGAAAAAATGACCTATTCTTATGATGCAGATGTTTCGGAACTCGGCTTGAAAGCGCTCGGTATCTCCATTAAGGGTACAGGCGCTATGCACACCGAAGCAACTTACAGCAACTTCGTGTATTAAACAGCACACCGATTTAAACGCACAAATGATGTGCATATTTCGTTAAGAAAGGAAGAGCATGATGGCGAAAAAACCTAAAGTCGAACTCACGCTGGAAGAGCTTCAGGCGAAAAAAAGCAAACGCCAGCGCGGTTGGGTTCGTTTCTGTGCAATCCTGCTTGCGGTTGTGCTGACTGCCGGTATTTACGGTATGGCATCCAGCGGAGATCCGACAGTTGTTGAGGTCTATCCGAATGTGGTGCGCGCACAAACCAAAACGGTTGTGCAAAAACAAGAAGTTCAGCCGACCACTTCGGCGGACACAACGGATGAGGAAGACGATACACCGACGACAGCACCGTCTACCTCTGATGACGAAGGCAGTATTTTAGATACCCTGATGGGGTTGCTCGGCGGTCTGGATTTGAGCAGTCTTGCAGGCAAATTGAATTTAGACGGTCTTGGTATCACCATTGCCGGCGGTATTCAAACCGCTAAAGATTCCCTGCTGAACTTAATTGACCAGTTGGAAGCGGCAATCAGCGGCAAACCGTCCATTACACACGAAGCTATCGAATATGATTTCGACGAATCCGTGGACAGAGGCGATGAAGCGGCGCGCAATCTGTTGGTGCAGGCGCTGAACAATGCAACGCAGGCGGGCGTTGGCTATACGGTTACCCATACGGCGGATTACGCAGATGGCGGCAATGTTAATATTGGCGAGCAAACCGATACAATTAACTGGCTTTTGCTTAATGTAGGCGGAATCACCTTAGATAATGTGGTGGGTGAATTTGCCGGTATGCAGTCCGGAGATGATTATGGAACACCGATTACGTATTCGGTTGCAAAAGGCCAGTCGGCAGAAGAGGCTGCTGCCAACAAAGGGTATGATGCGGCAACGGCAAAGAATTACGGCTTAATGCCCACGCAATTGACGGCCAAAGATATCGCGATTTTGGAAGCAAACCCGTTGGAAGGACATTATGTATTCCAACTCAAAGATGTTGATAATCCGAACAGACGCGCGGATTGCGGCTTAACCCGTTTGACCAATGACTATTTGGTACAGCACGAAGTCGCAGAGCGCATTCAAAATTCGATTTCCATTACGGAAGTGTCCACCAGCCCCTTAAAGCTGACGGATTTGAATGCAAAATATTCCGGCATTCAGGTTGAGGTGGAAATCAACCCCTTGACCGGTCAGTTAGAGCAGATGTCTTTCTTCTACACGGTTTACAGCAAGTTTACCGTTAGAACCAACACGGTTCAGGTTGTCGGTGCGGCAACGATGGTAATTAGTGACAGCTATTCCGATTTTGATTATTAAGAATCCCTAAATGCATAAACAATCCCCTTTCGGATTTCAGTCCGGAAGGGGATTGTTGCTTGCGGAAACACAAGCAGACTTTGGGCATATTGCTGATTTGTAAAGGAAAAATTTAGCAAATTTTCAAGTTGCTCGACTTTTCGTTTTGTGGTATATTTACATTGCGTTATTTCGTCGTCGAGCGTAACTGTAACAGGCGTAAAAAGAGGGGGAATGACAGTTGATGACCGTTTGCCGCAGTGTGCCGACCTTGCTGTCTGCAACGGAACTCTTCCGCAACGGAACGAGGCCAAGCGATCACACTGTTTTATATTTGGAGATTACCGCCGCCGTACTGTTGGCTGTGGGGCTTGGTGCGTTGCTGATTTTGGCTGTGCACGCTGTTGTATCAAAACAGCGGCAAAAACGGTATCAGGATATTACGCGGCAATCGATTTCTGCGATTGTCAATGCCGTAGATGCCAAAGACCCTTATACACGCGGGCATTCCGACCGTGTGGCGCAATATGCGGCGGAAATTGCAAGGCGATATGGGTTAAAGCCCTTAAAAGTGTCGGATATTTATTATTCGGCACTGCTGCACGATATCGGCAAAATCGGTATACCTGATGAAATTCTCAAAAAGCCCGGGCGGCTGACCGACGAAGAATATGAAATTATCAAAACGCATGCTGCTATCGGTGCGGATATTGTGAAAGATATAACTGCCATTCCGAATATTCACCGCGGCATTTGCGACCACCACGAGTGGTATGACGGCAGTGGCTATCCGCGGGGACTGCGCGGGAATAATATCAGTTTAGAAGGGCGCATCATCGGTATGGCAGACGCTTACGATGCTATGTCCAGTGTGCGCAGTTACAGCGCGCCGCATACCAAGGATTATATTATGACGGAAATTCGTACGGGGCAGGGTAGGCAATTCGACCCCAAAATTGCGGAAATCGTGTTGCAAATGATGGAAGACGGCTTTTTTGACACCTTTATCGCACAAGTGGAAGAAGCGGTGCCGACAGCGTGATATAGATATACAAAACCGTACCCCCGAAACGCAGGAATTGCGTTTCGGGGGTGCGGTTGTTATAATGTGCCATCGAGAATAAATTTTTATTTATTGTAGGATTTTCGGAACGGTCACGACCGTTCCCTACGCGTTGTCATTCTGAGGCGGTAGCCGAAGAATCTCGTTCCGCATATTTTATATTTTGTGCTGCTTGAGATCCTTCGCTACGCTCAGGATGACAAATAACAAATATAAATTAAAATTTACCGTGGTAGAGAGAACATTTTGCATCCTGCTTTTATTCTGCAAAATAGGTTTTATATAAGGTATGCAATTCTGCTTCGGTGACATAGGCAGACAGCGCCCCGACTGCCGTGACCGCTTTGCCGCCTGTGATGTTGCCGTACGCAATACAGGTGGAAAGGGGTGCGTCGTGCACAAGCCCGTAAATAAAGCCCGCCAAAAAGGCGTCGCCCGCGCCGGTCGAGTCAACATTTTGAAATTCCGAAACGCTCTTTACAAAAAACTGCCGCCCGTTTTCACTGCCGATGCACCCGTCCTTGTCCACTTTCACAACCACTTTGTCAAAATAGGCGTGTAGACGCTCTGCCGCGCGTTCGGGCGTCGGTTCGCCCGTGATTTGCAATGCTTCCTTGCGGTTTGGGGTGTAGTAGTCGGCAATTTCCAAGTATTTGCCGTAGGTGTCAAACGATAAATTTTCGTCCCAGCCCGTGTCCAGCACCAGAATACTCCCCTCGGCTTTGAGTTGTTTATAAACGGGCAAAAACCCGCCGGGTTGCATCAAAACCACCTTTGCGCCTGTTGCCGTTTGATAAAAGGTCTCCAATGCTTCGTCGCTCGGCTCGATGCTCCCTTTGCCGTAGGTGAAAAAGGTGCGGTCCTCGGGCAAAATAATCGCCGATGTAATGTTTAACGGGATTTTGTCGCCTGTATATAAATTGACGGGCGCAACGCCGTTCTCCCGGAATTTTTCTTGGGCAAAACGCGAGAACATATCGTCGCCAAGCTCTGTCGCAATATGTGCTTCAATCCCCAAACGCCCCAAATTGATGAGTGTGGCGGGAACGCCGCCGCCGAGTTGTAACGAAAAATCGTCGCAATAGATTTCTTCGCCGAGCTTCGGCAACCGCGGAAAACCCTTATACAGCAAATCCACATTGGTTGCGCCTGCGCCTGCAACAAAACCGCTCATTTCCAGCCCTCCGTGTAATCTTTGTTATGTTCGGTATATGCCGAAACCAACTGTTTTGCGAGCGAATAACTGTTGACCAACGGGTGGAGCGTCAGCGCGTCCACCGCCGCAGAAACGCTTTTTTCGCGGATGGCAAGGCTTGCAAGCCGTTCATAATTTTTGACGCGGCGGATCAGTTCCAAATTCTGCGCGTCTACCTGCGGGAATTTGTGCGGTACGGCTTCGCCGTTTTGAACATCGCAGGTGATTTCAACCACATCTGTGTCCAAAAGGCCGTTTATCGCGCCGCCGTTCGGCACGCACAAAATCATTGAGCCGCGTTCTTTTCGTTGTGTCAATTCGATAAACCGTATGGCAACGCCCGCATAGCCGCCGTCATCCTTGCCGAGGATGTCAAATTTCCACGGTGTTTCGCGGCGTACGCCTGTTTCTGCCGCCATATAGTTGTTTTCACGCTCGCCGTAATATTTTTCAAAAATCGACAGTGCTTTGTCGAAATCCTTTTCTATATCCAAATCGCGCAGTGCCGCCGTCATACGGCGGTTGATGTCAGCAATCTGCTCGCCGCGCGTCGCAGGGGCGTTTAAAATGTTTGCCACCGCTTGCTCGCGGTAGTAAAAATAATACAAGTATTCGTTCAAAATCGCCCCGCGCGCGTGTAAGAGCGACGGCTCAAAATACCGCATATCGGTTTTTCTGTAGGCTTCGGGGTTGTTTATCAGGTCTTGCGTAATGTCTTTCCCGTTTAAGGTGACCGACGAGAAATAGGAGAGATGATTTAACCCGTAGACCTCGCCTGCGGCACTGCCCTCGGGCGCGCCGTACAGCTTTTCAAACGAGCGAAGCATACCCGACGGTGCGTCGCAAATCCCATATGTAAAATCGTACCCCATATCCCGAAGCGTTTGGCTGACCACGCCCGCGGGGTTGGTGAAATTAAACACCTTGCAGTTCGGCATCGCAAAGCGTTTTACCTGTTCGCAGTAATTTTGCAATGCCGACACCGAGCGCATCGCAAACGAAAAGCCCGCCGCGCCTGTGGTTTCCTGCCCCAAAAGCCCCAAATCAAGGGCGATGCGTTCATCGCGTACGCGCATATCGTCGCCGCCCGGGCGAATGGTCGTAATCACATAATCCGCATCTTTGAGCGCTTCGCGGCTGTCCATAGTCAGTGAAAACTGCAAAGGCGGGCAAATGCGTTTGGCGGTTTCTTTGGCGAGCGTGCCGTAAATACGCAGTTTTTCGGGGTCGTTGTCCATAAAGACGAGCTCTTGGATTTCTAAGTCCTTTGCGCGTGCGGCAAGACTGCGTGCCAAAAACAGAGAGCGCACCCCACCGCCGCCTAAAACAGCTAATTTCATTCTATCCCACCTTTTCGAGCTTTCAGCTCAGTTCACAACATTTTGCGGATGCCCCGCAAAATAGGCTTTGAAATTGTCCTGCAAAACAGAGATAAGCCGCGCCCGCGTTTCATACCCTGCCCACGCAATATGCGGAGTAATCAGGCAGTTTTTCGCCGTCAACAGCGGATTGTCGGCTTTGGGTGGCTCTACGGTGAGCACATCTAACCCCGCGCCCGCGATCTTGCCGTTGTTTAACGCCTCTGCCAAAGCGCGGTCGTCTACCACGGGCCCGCGCGAGGTGTTGATAAGATAGGCGGTTTTTTGCATTTTGGAGAGAAATTCTGCGTTCACAAGCCCTTCGGTGTTTGCATTTAAGGGGCAATGTAGCGTGATAAAATCCGCTTTCTGCGCGATTTCATCTGTACTTGCCCAACGGAAATTTTTGCGGCCGCTTTGGTCTGTTTCGTGCCCTGAGGACGCGAGAATTTGCATTTCAAACGCTTCGGCGAGGTCCGCCACGCGTTGCCCGATTTTGCCGAAGCCGATAATTCCGAGCGTTTTGCCCGCGAGTTCTTGGAGTGGTGTTTTCCAAAAACAAAAATCGGGGCAGGCAGTCCATTCCCCGTTATGTACCGCCTCGCTGTGTACGGCAACGGCATTGGTAAACGCCGTGATAAACGAAAATACAAGCTGTGCCACTGCGCCCGTGGAATAAGCGGGAATGTTGCAAAGCGGAATGCCCTTTTGCCGCAAATAGGCGCCGTCGGCAATGTTAAAGCCGGTGGACAAAAGTGCGACGAAATTCAAATTCGGCATCCCGTCGATTTCTGCCTTTTCAAGCGGCGTTTTGTTGGTAATCACAATTTCCGCGTCTTTACAGCGCGGCACGATTTTTTCGCGCGGGGTGCGGTCATAGACGGTGACTTCGCCGTACTGCCGAAGCCAATCCCACGAAAGGTCGCCGGGATTTGTTGTAAATGCGTCTAAAATGACGATTTTCATCGAATTTTCCTCCTCACGGAACTGTTGTTGCGTATATTGTAGCATAAAATTCCATACCATAACAGCAAAACGAAGAAAATTTTTTCTTTTTCCATATTTTGTTTGACCTAAAGCCCATTTTGTTATACAATTATCATAGATTTGTGCGCGCTTCGCCTTCAAAAAAGCGTGCACATACGAATTTCGGAAAGGGCGGTGGAGGTCTTGGCGCATAAAAAGAGCAACCGAAGAAGGCTTTTGAATTTCCTTGGCTGTGTTCTGCTGATTTTGGCGCTCATTCTGTTTTGTGTAGCACTGCTGTTTCAAGACCCGACCTTTGTCTCGCATTACGATGAAATTATGCGGTGGCTTGCGGAATTTGAGTATTCCGTGGCAACGCTTCCGTACCGTGGGCTTGTCATTGTTGCTATCCTGCTGATTTATCTTTCAAAATCCATTATACCGCTGCCGATTTCCGCCGTTTGCGTGATTGCCGGTATGGCGTTCCCGCTCCCCGTGGCGGTGCTGATTAACATTGTCGGCTTTTCGCTTTTGTGTATCATCAAATATTTCTGGGGCAAGCATATCGGCGGGGGGCTTGTGCATAAGCTCCTTTTGAAAAGCGAGGAGATTGAGCGGATTTTGGAAAAGGCAGACGACAAGGCGAAAGGCGCGCTGCTTGTAGGATTTCGCCTTGTGCCGAGTTTTCCGATTAACACGATAAGCCAAGTGTACGGCGCAATGCGGTATGATTTGAAATGGTATATGCTGCTGTCGGTTGTGGGCTTTTTACCGAAGCTTGTTTCGTACAGCGTCATCGGTCGCAATGTATACGACCCGTTCTCCATGGCGTTTATTTTGCCGTTTGTTATCCTGTTCACGATTTCGGGCCTGTCGCTGTTCGGCGTGAACAAGATGATTGACATATACAACAATACTTTTAAAAAAGATAACAGTATAAAAAAGAGCTGAAAGGATGTTTCACAACATGGCAAACCAACAGGAATTAAAGGCAATGCTGACAGGCGGTGCACTCGATGAGAGACTGCGACGCGTGTATGTGACCGAAGCGGAGATTCAAGCGCAGTATGCGCGCTACACCGCCGTTATCGACGCGTTTTCGGAGCTGTTTTCGGGCGAGCGCGATATTCGCCTGTTCTCTGCCCCCGGCAGAACCGAGGTCGGCGGCAACCATACCGACCATAACCACGGCAGAGTGCTTGCGGCGGGCATCAATTTAGATGCGATTGCAGCGGCGGCGAAAAATGACGACAATGTCGTACGCGTCAAAAGCGAGGGCTACCCGATGGATGTGGTGGATTTGTCCGACTTGTCGGTACAGCCGTCGGAGCTCGGGCATTCCCCGGCGCTTGTGCGCGGCGTTTGCCAAGGCTTTTTGAATTACGGCTATAAAATCGGCGGCTTTGACGCGGCAACGGCGTCGCGCGTGCTGTCGGGCTCGGGGCTTTCGTCCTCGGCGGCATACGAGGTGCTGGTGGGCACAATGCTCAACTACCTTTACAACGACGGCAAGGTGGACGCGGTGACGATTGCGAAAATCGCGCAGTACGCCGAAAATGAATACTTCGGCAAGCCCTGTGGGCTTATGGACCAAACCGCTTGCTCGGTCGGGTCATTTGTGACGATTGATTTTTGCGACCCGCAAAATCCCGAAATCGAAGAAGTGAAATTTGACTTTGCCGCTTGCTCGCACGCGCTGTGCATTGTGGATACCAAGGGCAGTCACTCGGATTTGACCGACGAATACGCCTATATCCGCGAGGAAATGGAGAGCGTCGCGCAGTATTTCGGCAAAAAGGTGTTGCGCGAAGTGCCCGAAGCGGAATTCTACGGCGAAATTGCGGCGGTACGCAAACGCGTCGGCGACCGTGCGGTGTTGCGTGCGATGCATTTTTACGCGGATAACGCCCGCGTGTTAAAAGAGGTGGACGCGCTTCGTGCAGGCGATTTTGAGACCTTTAAGCAGTACATACTCGAAAGCGGCAATTCGTCGTATATGTATAACCAAAATGTGTTCTCGGTCAAAAAGCCGCAGGAACAGCCCGTGTCGCTGGCGTTGGCAATTTCCCAGCGCGTATTGGCGGGGCGCGGCGCGTGGCGCGTACACGGCGGCGGCTTTGCGGGTACCATTCAGGCGTTTGTGCCGCTGGATTTGCTGGACACCTACAAATCCGAAATCGAGCGCGTGTTCGGCGAGGGCGCGTGCTATGTGCTGTCCATTCGACCGGTCGGCGGCGCGGAAATTTAGGGTAACGGTAATCATCCGAACCCGTCAAAAATGCAGTATTAAAGCGATATTTGTCGCTTTCGCTGTTGCCTTGCGTCAGCAAGGCTGCCATCTCAAGACGACAAATCTCATCTTTACTCCAAGCATTTTTGATGCTTTGCAGTTTATCGTGTGCA
>JBJEPR010000170.1:0-11380 GCA_051881335.1 Candidatus Fimenecus sp.
TTTGCAAAGAATTTTTCCGATTATTTCTATACAGTTGGGTTGTGGCAGCGGACTGCCTTTTTTGCGGTGTTTGCCGTCGTTTTGCCGGCGATTGTACTGCTTGCGGCGCGCAAAAAGAGGGGAGGCAAACAAAATGCGCAAGTTGATTAAAGTCCTTGTGCCGATTTTCTTGTTCTGTACGCTGTTCTCCGGTTGTGATTTTTCCACAGAGGAATTGAAAAACCGTTTGATTGTGCAGGCAATCGGGATTGATCGAAAAGAAGACGGCGGTGTGCGCGTAACCTTGCAAACCCTCAACACGGAAATGACGGGTAACCCCAACAGCGGGGCAAACCCGGGAGATATCGTCAATTCTTTAACGGTGGAGGGAGCAACGATTGCAGAAGCGATTTCCAACGCATCGGAAACGGTCGGAAAAATGCCGTTGCTTTCGCAAAACCGCTTGATTGTGTTCGGCAGGGAAACCGCCGAAAACGGATTGCACGGGTATCTCGACTATTTTGTGCGCAATGTGCAAAACCGAGCCACGGTGTTGGTGGCAATTTCCGACACAACAGCAGAGGAACTCGTCAGCGCCAAAATGGGTGAAAGCGTATTGGCGGCAGACAGTATAGAAGATATTTTACAGGCGGAAAGCTTTAATGCAAATATTTTAAGCAGAGAACTTTATAATCTAATCAATAAATTGGACTCTGACACAGCAGATGCAGTTCTGCCGGTGTTGCGCGTCAGCGCCGAAGAAGAGAAAAGCAAAATCCAAATGTTGTCCGTTGGCGTGTTCAATAAGGACTGTATGCGGTATGAATTGAAAGATGAAAACATTATGGCGTTGATGCTGTTAAGCGATGAGGTACAAAGCGGCGTGTTTTCCGTAAGAAATGATGTGTTTGCGTCTGAAACCGTTTTGCGAATAAAAAAATGCAGTACACACATAAAACCCACCGTAGAAAACGGCAAGGTTTTCTTTCGAGTGCAGGTGAAATTGCACTTAGATGTGATCGAAAACAAAACAGAAACACCATTCACGGTTGATGAAGCCTATATTACCGAAACGCAAAAGCAAGCGGAAATCTATATTACGGATTTACTCAATCAGAACCTATCCTATTGCTTTTCCGAAATGCAGTCCGACCCATTTTGCTTCGGTATGCGTTTTTTACGGCTGCACGCGCGTTTTTACAAAGCGAATATCACGGATTGGAAAGCGGTTTTGCCGTCCGTGCAATATCAGGTGGAAACCAAAGCGGAAATCAGCCGTGTCGGCAACGGCGTGGAAAACTTGTAATTTTCAAGATTTTGCGCTAAAATACAATCGGTGATACGATGAATACCTTTGAGAAAATCTATGAAATTGTCCGACAAATCCCGAAGGGCTGTGTCGCGACCTACGGCGATGTGGCATTTTTGGCAGGTAATCCACGCCTTGCGCGTGTGGTGGGGTATGCACTGCACCAAAATCCCGACTCCGCAACCATCAAATGCCACCGCGTGGTGAACCGCGAGGGCAGGGTTTCCGCCGCCTTTGTGTTCGGCGGGGAAAATGAGCAAATCCGCCGTCTGCGGCAAGAGGGCGTGGAAGTCAGCGACGACGGTGTTGTGGATTTGCAAAAATATCGGTGGAACTTCTCTGATATTTGATTTTCCTAAAAATATAACAAACCGCGAGCAGAAAATCTGTTCGCGGTTTGTTATGAACTGTGTAACGGTATGAAACGGCAGGGCGTTGATGCCCCCCTGCCGTGTAGGGAACGGTCTTGACCGTTCCGTAAATATATACCGAACCAAAACAGGCGCAACACGCAAGCGTCCCTGTAAAACGTAGGGAACAACCTTAGTGTTGTTCCGTAAAAACACCAAATTCAAACGGGCGACAAGTGAATCATCCCTACGCACGCACCGAAATTTTGTGTAGTGGCGGGCTTCCACGCCCGCCTTACGATTGTGTAAAAGATATATTTTTATATTCTGACCTTTAACACAAATAACGAGAATATTTGTGATAGAATGATATAAAAATAAGGAGAATAACGGAATGTCTGTGTTAAAGGATTTCTACTATGGTAATATTTGCCCGATAGACCGCAGTTATGCTTGCAGTGCAGAAAAAAAGGCATATACAAATTTGCTGAATCAACAAGAGAGAATCCGTACGCAACTGTGTTCGGATTTAGATAATAAACAGTTGCAAGATTTTCAAACATATTGCTCGTTGCAAACAGAACTTAATTTGGCAGAACAGGAAGATTTATTTCTATATGCATTTCGATTGGGTGCTCGGTGGGAACGGGAATTGTTTTCGGAAAGAAAGGACGGCTTAACAGAAGAAAAGTTTTGAGACAACCCCCGTTATTCAACGGGGGTGTATTTATATCTGTTTGTCGGTATTACATCTCCGACAGCGCTTTTCCGTTTTGCAAATCAAAACGGAAAAACTTCTTTTCGCCGTTTTCGATATAATCAATTTCTAAGGTGTTTCGCTGTTCTGCGGAAAATTCCGCGCGTAAAATTTCAATATCATCTTTACGGAATGCTTTTAATAGCGCCTGCATTTGCAGTTGGTTGTAATCGCTGACATTGTCCGAAGTAAACAGCACACTGCCAAACAGCTTGTTAACGGTTGCAATGATTTTACGCTGTTCAAAATTGCAATGCATATTGTTTTCGCGCAACAAAAAGACATCAGGGTCGTTGCGGAATGCTCTTCCGTCTAACTGGCGGCGGAAAATGGTGTTGCCCAATGCGTGAATGGTAGAAACATCTTCGCGGTGGCTCTTATTGCTACGATGCCACGAAAGACCCATATCCGCACCGATGCGGCAGTAATCCACCTTGCCGAAGGCAGGCATCATCGGTACGCCGCAGCCGAGAATTTGCTTTTCTCCGACGCACTCGCGCAAAAAGTCCATTGCTTCACACATCAGTTGGCCGCGGGTTTTTCCGTGATTCGGGATAATTGCGGCGGCATAGAGAAAATCAAGCTTTACAAGGTCATAGCCCCAATCGTTTAAAACGACATCAAAGAAGTGACGGATGTGCTCGCGCACTTCGGGAATTTCAATATCCAGCGCGTAAAATCCACCCCAATTCATTCCACAACGCACCGGTTTACCGCTTTTGTGGCGAATAATCCAATCGGGATGTGCCTTTGCGACCTCTGACACATATTGCGCGGCAAACGGCGCGAGCCAAAGCCCTGCCTGCATGCCTTTTTTATGAATTTTATCGGCAACCACTTTCATTCCGCAAGGGAATTTTTTTGCGTCAACCGATAGCCAGTCGCCGACATTGGTCTGATATCCGTCGTCAATTTGGAAAATATCGATTTCGGCGTTAACCTTTGAAAGCGCTTCCAAATCGTTGCTGACGATGGTTTCGTTGATATTCGGATAATAGTTGTACCAAGTTGTGTAGCCGTTTTTGACCGGCGCGGTCGCTTTCGGCACACCGAGAAGCGAGAACCATTTGTCAAATACCGTAGCTTCCGTGCCGTTTAAATGCACGAAATTCAGCACTTCATAATCACCCGTAAATGCAACGCCTTCTAAATCCTTTTCCACTGTGACGGAATTATCGGGACAGTCAAAACGGAAAATCGTGTAGCCTGTACGCTCGTTTAACGAAGCGAACAGGTCATAGGTTTCCGCCCGCCGCACATAGCCGTAGGAAAATCCGTGGAAATGTCCGGGGCGTTTATCGTATTCCACAAAGGTGTAGTCGCCGGCAGAGCGCATAGAGGTTGCCATCACATACGGCTTGACATACGGCGCAAGGCACGGAGGTTTGTCGTCAATGAAATATTCGCGGCAGTCCGTCCACGACTGATAGCCGTTTAAAAACACACGGTCATTCTGCAAAAATGTATAAGGCACGGTTACCGCAAGACGCTGAATTGTCAACGGCATAGCGGCGTGCAGATTTAAAACAAGATGGTCGCAGAACGCTTTATACTCCATTTTAAAATGCTCGGTTTCAAACAAATTGGTTGAATACACGGTTTTGCCGACCTTGTATTCCAACTGCAATTTAAATTTTTCCATACTGTCCTCCAAATTTTCTCCATAAACGGATAATAAAATCAGTATACCATAAAATAATAGAATTGCATACCAAATTTATTTCTGTTTTTTTGTTGATTTTGATATTCTTTTGCTGTAAAATAGGTGCAAATTTAAGTGAGGTGTTTACATGCTTTATACCGAACGATACAATGAATGGCTTTTGTTTGATGATGAGACCAAGCAGGAACTGCTGAAAATTACCGATGAAAAAGAGTTGGAAGACCGTTTTTATAAAGATTTACAGTTCGGTACCGGAGGGTTACGCGGTATTATGGGCGCAGGGCCGAACCGTATGAATAAGTACACTGTCGGCAAAGCGACTTTGGGGCTTGCCGAATATCTTTTGGCAGAATTTGACGGTGAAAAACGCGTTGTAATTGCTTTTGATTCCCGCAACAATTCCGCTGAATTTGCAAAAAGTGCGGCGCAGGTTTTGGCGGCGAAAGGAATTACCGTCTATCTGTTTGGGCAGATTATGCCAACCCCCGTTTTGTCCTTTGCCGTAAAATATTTGCATTGTACGGCGGGAATTGTGATTACCGCCAGCCATAATCCGAAAGAATACAACGGCTATAAGGTTTATGACCAAAACGGATGTCAGCTTGTACCCGAATATGCCGATAAAGTGATTGCCTATGTGAACGCGATTACGGACTTGCGCGCCGTGCCGCACCTCGACTATGAGGTTGCGTGCGCCAGTGGATTGATAAAGTTCGTTGGCGACGAGGTGCTTGATGCATTTTTGACGGCGGTACAACAGCAGGAGTTGTATACGGAAACGAACAGTTTAAAGGTTGTGTATACACCTTTGCACGGTACGGGTAATATCCCCGTGCGCCGTATTCTTGGGCGTTATGCTGTTTCGGTTGTTCCAGAGCAGGAACTGCCCGACGGCGATTTTTCCACCGTTCGTTCGCCCAATCCCGAGGAAAAAGATGCGCTGACGCTCGGCATTGCACAAGCGGCGCGTGAAAATGCGGATTTGGTGCTTGGCACTGACCCCGACTGTGACCGCGTGGGCATTGCCGTTCGGCACAACGGCGCGTATGTCTTGCTGACGGGCAATCAGGTCGGCGCCTTACTTACAGATTTCGTTCTGCATTTCAAAGAAGATATTTTAACGGAAAAATCCACACTTGTCAAAACAATTGTGACCAACGATTTGGGTGCGAATATTGCGCGGCATTACGGTTTACAGGTGGTCGAAACGCTGACAGGCTTTAAATATATCGGTGACCGCATCAATCGCTATGAACAAAGCGGCACAAATGAATTTGTGCTGGGGTATGAAGAAAGCTACGGGTATTTGGTCGGCACGCACGCGCGTGACAAAGACGCGGTTGTTGCATCCTTGCTTATCTGTGAAGCGGCGGCATACCACAAAGCCAACGGGAAAACACTTGTAGATGCCTTGCACAAATTGTATGCACAGTACGGCTTCTATTTGGATGCGTTGGATTCGTTTACCCTCAAAGGCAAAGACGGCGCGGAGAGAATACGCGCGATTATGTCTGCATTCCGTACCGCAGGGGAAACCGCCTTTGACGGTGTGGCGCGCGTTATAGATTATTCGCTGGGTATTGATGATTTGCCGAAAGAAAATGTACTAAAATTCATTTTTGAAAACGGCAGTTGGCTCGCAGTGCGTCCGTCGGGGACGGAGCCGAAACTGAAAATCTATTATTCCGTCTGCGGTGAAAACGAAGAAGCGGCAAACGCAACTTTGCAATCTCTTCGCAACCTGATACACGACACGATTGGAGAATGAACAATGGAAGAGTACATTGCATCTGTGATTCGACCGAAAATTCAGGGTGACGGCGGCGAGGTGTGCTTTGCGGAGCTTCAAGACGATATGCTGACACTTGTTTTTCAGGGCGAATGTTCCAAATGCTTGATTTTAGACCGCTGTGTGCGGTGGATTGAACAGGAAATTGAAAACGATTTGGGCAAACGCGTTACGGTAAACGCCGTGCGCAAAAAACCGTTTTTTTGGGATACATAAGGAGTTAAAATATGGCACATATCAAAGTTACCCGCCGCAGTATGCGTCCCGAAGAATGGACAGCGTTACGCTTCGGCTGGTTAAAACGGCATATTTACGGAAAAACCTATGAAATCAAAACCTTACAAATCCGCGATGCACGACAGGTTGCCGAAATGGAATACGAATTCTATTCCGATAGTTACCGTCCACTGCAAAAAGGGGATATGTATTTTACCCCTGACGGCACGGCGTTTATCCGCGGGGATATTGTGATTCCCGATGATTTTCGCGGGAAAGAGCTGTGGTTAACTTTGAAAACCGCGGCGGAAATTATTGTCAAGGTCAACGGCAAATATGTCGGCGGCATTGACCCGAACCGCGACCGAATCTTGCTTTCTCCTTATATTGAACCGAACTGCGAAAAGCTGCATTTTGAAATGCAGGGCTATAATCGTTCCAAGCCCGATGACGAGCGCAATCCCGAATCGCTGTCTGTGCGCGGTTGCCGCCAAATTTTTGAGGGTGCATACCTTGCAACAGTCAATCACGATGTCTTGGATTTTATCTATGATTTGGAACTGCTTTTAGATATTGCAAGCAGTGACTTGTTCAATGAGGACTACCGCACGTTTTTAAACCGCGAACTGAACAACGCCTTAAATTTGATTGATTTCGAGGACGATACACTGCCCGGTCTTTTGGACGCGAAACGCTATGTGGAGGAAGTCATTTATCAAAACGACGATTACAAAGGCAACGGCGATATAGCGCTGATTGCCCATTCCCATTTGGATATTGCGTACTATTGGCGGCGCATTCACGCCGTGCAAAAGAATTTGCGTACGGTGCTTATCCAACTGCGCTTAATGGACCGTTACCCCGATTTTAAATATACCCACACCCAAGCCTATACCTATGAAACCTTAGAAAAATATTACCCCGAAGTGTTTGCGGAGTTACAAGAAAAAATTGCCGCAGGGCAGTTTGAGCCTGTGGGCGCGATGTATGTCGAGCCCGACTGCAATATTCCCGCGGCGGAAAGTCTCATTCGCCAATGCTTGTACGGACAGCACTATTTCCGCGAAAAGTTCGGCAAAACCGTGCAAAACTGCTGGTTGCCCGATGTGTTCGGCAACAGTTGGATTTTGCCGCAAATTCTCAAAAAAAGCGGCGTGGACTATTTTGTGTCCAATAAAATGTCAACTTGGAACGATACCAACCGTTTTCCGCATAATAACTTTGTTTGGAAGGGGATAGACGGCAGCGAGGTCTATGCCTGTGTGCCGCCCACACATTTTATTACCTGGAATATGCCATCACAAATTCAGGAAAATTGGGAAGCGTATCAGGATAAAAATACCGGCGGGCAAACCCTATCTATGTTCGGTTATGGGGATGGCGGCAGCGGTTGCACCGAGGAAATGATTGAGTTCATGCGCCGCTTCAAGAAACTGTCGATTATGCCCAAGACCGAGCACACAAGCGCCGAAGCATTTTTGGAAAAGAATTTAAAAGACAACCCTAACCTGCAAAAGTGGGATGGGGAATTATACCTGGAAATGCACCGCGGTACCTTTACCACAAAAGCAAAACTCAAAAAAGCCAATCGCAAGCTGGAATATAAACTGCGCGAAGCGGAAATCATTTCGACCTTGCGTGCCCTTGCGGGAAAACCCTATCCGCAAAAAGAATTGCGCGAATGCTGGAAAAAACTGTTAATCAATCAGTTTCACGATATTTTACCGGGTAGCCATATTACGCCGGTTTACCGCGATGCAATGGCAGATTACAAAGCGATTGACAAGGCACTTGACGAAATCATCGGTAACGGTACGCAGTATTTTAACTCCTTAAATTTCCCGCGTACAAACTTAACATTTGTTGAAAACGAAAACGGTGACAGTACGCGCTACGGCAAAACAGGTTTTTGGTGTTTCCCGAATTTGCAGGCTTTGCAAAACGGGGAAATCAAGCGGAGCGTCGGCACGGCGGGCGAATGGTATTTTTCAGACGGGGAGACAGCGGAAACCCCGTATTACAAAATCCGTTTTTCGCCAGACGGCAGTATTTTGTCATTGTATGACAAAACGCTTTCCCGTGAATGGGCAAACGGTGATTTCAACAAATTGAAATTCTATGAGGATAAGCCCGGTGTGTATGACGCATGGGATATTTTGCCGAATTATAAAGATAAACCCGTGTTGCCGACTGTTTCCGAGCCCTTGCATTTGACCGAGAAAAATGACGAGGTTGCCGTATTGGAATGCACCCTAAAAGTCGGGCAAAGCACTTGGAAACGCTATATTCGCTTGTTCCGTCAGTCGCGTGGGATTGAAGTTGAAAATATGGTGGATTGGCGCGAAAAGCACCGCCTTGCCAAAGCCGAGTTTTCGTGCAATGTCTTAACACGCGAGGCAGTTTGTGACCTCAGCGCGGGCTTTATCAAACGCGAAACGCACAAAAACACCACTTGGCAACGGGCGCGTTTTGAAGTCTGCCATCACAAATGGTGTGACCTTGCGGAAACCGACGGTGGCGTGGCGCTGATCAATGATTGCAAATACGGTGTCGGCTTTGAGGAAAACACAATATCATTAAGCCTTTTGCGCGCAACCATTCGCCCCGACCCGACAAGCGATATGGGCGTGCACCGCTTCTGCTATCTCATTTTGCCGCACGCGGGTGATGCGGTGTCGGCAAAAATCAACCAAATCGCGTTGGAATACAACATTCCGATTGTGAAAGCAAATGTTTCCTGCCAGAATACCTTTGACGGATTATTCTTGCAGGCGATGAAGCTGTCCGAGGACGGTAAAATGGTGGTGGTCCGTTTGACGGAATGCGACGGACACCGCGGCACATTGCATTTACCCAAAAAGGTGAAACACCTGAATATGTTGGAAGATGTAGAGGGTGAAAGCGCCGAAATCCCATATCAGCCGTTTGAAATTCTTACATTGGGGATTGAAATTTAACAGAATTTGTAATTTACACAGAAACGACCAAGCAGAAAGTAATACTGTTTGGTCGTTGTTTTATGGCGGAAATACGCAAATTTGACAAAATTCTATGTTTTTATTGCAATTTTTTGCCGATTTTGTTATTCTTATCTATTGTGATAGAGAAAATGAGAAAGAGGGGCTTTGATGCAATCGAACTTTTCGGTGCGCCTTGCAACTGCCGAGGACGCAAAAACCGTTCTGTCTTTTATTCAAAAAATCGCAGAATATGAAAAAATGACTGACGAGGTTGTCAATTCCGAAGATTTAATTCGCGAGGTTGTGTTCGGCGACAATGCCGCCAAGGTCTTTTTAGGCGAAGAAAACGGCAAAGCGGTCGGCTTTGCGCTGTTTTTTGAAACCTATTCCACCTTTGTCGGGCGCAAGGGGATACATTTAGAGGATTTGTTTGTCGACCCGGATTGCCGTGGTAAGGGCTACGGAAAGGCACTGTTCGATGCAGTGGCAAAATATGCGGCAGACGGCAATTACGGCAGGCTTGAATGGGTTTGCCTCGATTGGAATACGCCGTCGCAGGAATTTTACTTCCGTTTGGGCGCGAAGCATATGGACGAGTGGTGGATATTCCGTTTAGACGGTGAAAAATTGGCGCAGTATAAAACAGAAGAATAAATAATGAAAAAGAAAGGGGAAAATTATGGCGGCAACCTTTTGGGCGTTAGTACCGCCCATTATCGCCATTGTGTTGGCGTTGATTACGAAAGAGGTGTATATATCCTTACTCATCGGCATTTTGTCGGGCGCGCTGTTTTACACCGATTTTCATCTTTTAAATGCACTTGAAACCACTTTTGACATTATGAGTGACAAAGTCGGCGGCAATATAACCATTTTGATTTTTTTGGTCATTCTCGGGATGATTGTGTCTTTAATGAGCAAATCGGGCGCGTCTGCGGCGTACGGCAAATGGGCGTCGCGTGCGATTAAAAGTAAACGCGGCGCATTGGCGGCAACCTCGGCACTCGGCGCTTTGATTTTCGTCGATGACTATTTTAACTGCTTAACTGTCGGTACGGTGATGAGCCCTGTAACCGACCGTCATAAAATCACCCGTGCAAAGCTGGCTTACATCATTGACGCTACAGCGGCACCCGTGTGTATTATCGCCCCGATTTCCAGCTGGGCGGCGGCAGTCGGTTCGTCTATGCCCGAGGGCAGCAGCATTGACGGCTTCGGACTGTTTTTGCGCACCATTCCCGCAAACTTCTATGCGTTGTTCACGGTTGCAATGATTATTTTCTTAATTATCACGAATTTTGATTTTGGACCGATGAAAAAGTACAACGACAAACACCCTGAAGGCGGCGACACACTGGTTGAAATTCCCGTAGAAGTGAAAAACACAAAAGGCAGGGTGTTTGATTTAATTATTCCCATTGCTACGCTGATTTTGTTCTGTATGCTGGCAATGCTGTATACGGGCGGCATTTTAGAGGGGGCAAGCGTGAAAGACGCATTTGCGGATTGCTCTGCGGGACTTTCCTTGGCGCTCGGCTCTTTCTTCACCTTGATTGTCATTTTCCTCTTGTATATCCCGCGTAAGGTCATTTCCGCACGAGCATTTATGGAAAGCCTCACTGATGGCTTCAAGGCAATGGTGCCCGCTATCTTAATTTTAACCTTTGCGTGGACCTTGAGCGGCATTTGCGGCGCAAGCTACCTCAATGCAGGCGCGTTTGTCAGCAATGCGGTGTCTTCAAGCAATATGCCTACCGGGCTTTTACCGGCGATTTTCTTCCTTGTCGCCTTGGGGCTTGCCTTTGCAACAGGCACTTCTTGGGGCACATTTGCGATTCTGATTCCGATTGCGGTGTCCGTGTTCGGCGGTATGGAAATTACGCCGATTTTGAGCATTTCCGTGGCGTCGATTTTGGCAGGGGCCGTTTGCGGCGACCATATTTCACCGATTTCCGATACAACGATTTTGGCATCGACCGGCGCAAATTGTAACCATTTAGACCATGTTTCCACGCAGTCGCCGTATGCGCTTTTGGTAGCGGCGGTGTGCTTTGTGACCTATTTGCTTGCAGGCTTTACTGAAAGTGTTTGGATTTCTCTGCCTGTCGGGTTAGCACTCCTGATTTTGATTTTGCTCGGCATTTATTTGGCGAGCAAAAAGAAAGAAAAAGCATAATGAAAAATAAAACAACCGTTTCCGTGTGTTTGCTGCGGAAACGGTTGTTTGCGTGTTTAGGTCTTTTTTTCGACGGGGGCGGGTAAATGCTTTTTCCAAATACCCGTGCAGTAGAAAACCATCGAAAGTATGCTTGCGACTGTCCAGCCAATCGGCCATGCATACCAAATACCTCGTTCGC
>JBJEPR010000171.1:0-11227 GCA_051881335.1 Candidatus Fimenecus sp.
AGATGAAAATTCCCGCACCGTATATTTACCGTCAAAAAATACCGTTAAAACACCTTTTTTTCGTTTAACAGTGTATGCTTTGCATTTGAAAAGCTTTGCGCTTTTGTCTTTTGCTACGGGAATCAGCCAGAGAATACCGTCACCTGAAAACTTTTTCGGCTGATAGTGGGGCGGAATGATGTAATTGCCATTGCTTTGAAAGCCGTATAACGAATACTCAGCTGTGTTGATGCTTAAGCTTTTCATATCTTTCCCTCACATTGTTTATCGACTCGATTATACCATTTTTTTAATTCAAAATAAAAGCCACAATCCAAAAAACGGCACAAAGTATATTCATTACGACCCAAAAGACAGAATCGTTATATGTTTATATGCAACGTCAAGTATAACTCTAATCGTCCAGAGAACAGCACATAAGGCGTAAAGTAATACCGATAATCGACTTGTTTTTCATAGTATTCCATCCACAAATTATCTTTTTATTTCCATTTGGAAACGCCATTAAATATTCCGTACTGCCCCTGTCGCAATCCTTAATCATAATTACCGTGTTACCATAAATTATAAATTTTAAATAGCGAAATTTTTAATACTGCCTAAACTTTATGTTCAGCGGCGTTTCACTTTTTGTTTTTTAGCAGAGCATTATTTTATATCCCTATTATAAATCGGCTGATTTTTTGTTATATGGGTGCCGTTTGCTATGTTTTCGCTGATTTCAAATATGGTTCCGCCTCGTTTTCCGTGGTCAGATTTGCGCTCAACATAAATGCTGGTGGTCTTAACAACCGATGTGAAACTGATACCGTCAAATTCCGCTGTGTAGCCAAAGCAGTGGTTGTGGCCTGTTATAATATGCTTTGTGCTGCCAAGCTCCTTTATCGCTTTGTAAAATGGATAGTTTTTCTTGTAATCCGCATAGCCCTCTTTCAAGGTGTCGGCATCCATTTCATTAAAGTTTGAAAATTTTTCGGGTGGATCGTAGCAGTCCTCTGCGGCTATTTCAAACGGCATTTCGTTGCGAGTGAATTTGCCAAGCCGCACAGCATATTCATACGCCTTGAGAGGGAAGTGCATTGCAAGCATCGTTTCCACTGTATCGCCGCATTGTGCCTTCAGTCCGTTAATTACCCATTTGTACCACAGTGTTTGGGTATCGTTAATGCCAACTCTGACAGTGCCGAAGCGCCTGTTTGTTTTATCCAGCCGCATATCGCTGTACCAAATTTTATTTTCATCAATTTTTTGACTGTCGCCTGAATCCATAAGTATAAGGCTGTAAAATATTTTGCCGTCAGCAGTTTTGAAATTGATAAGTGCGTTGCCAAGCCCTTGCAAATTTGTAGGACCTGGCTGGAAAATGCAGTTCTTTGCCTTTTCCATAACATTGCAGAAAAATTCCTTGCTCGCTCTCCATTCGCCGTCGTGATTGCCGAAAACCATTGTCCAGGGAATGTTAAATCCGTCAAGAAAATCAGCGATATTTTGAAATACAATATCACTGAACGGGTCCGTAAGAACGTCTCCGGTTAAAACGATAAGGTCCGGCTGTGTAGCGTCAATTAGCTTTTTTATGTGCCTGTATCCTGTTTTAACCAAAATATGTTTGGTCCATCTGTCATTTGAATAAATGCCCGTCATTTCAAGGTGTGTATCGGTCAGGGCTAAAATTCTTATCTTGCCGTTTTTTGCAGTAATTGCGGGATAATCCTCTACGCAGAATTTGTCACTGCTTTGCCAGTTGTATTCATCAATGGTGCCTTCAACAAACTCCGTTCCCAATTTGCACTTTTTTTTGAAATAGTATGTGCTGATACCTGCATAAGCCGACGCGCCGACTGCTGCCGCTAAGCCTATTCCTGTAAGGAGTTCTTTATAAATTTCCGCCATATTTATATCCCTTTCGTTTTGTTAGAATTGGCTTATAACAATAAACTTATAAAATTCCGATTTATCTACTAATTTGTATTATACCATGAAAAACTGACAACACAATACGATATCTCTTGCAAAAGTCAATGAAGATTTCACATAAAAATCGGCACAAGGATTCGCGCCATAAATGCCGGAGCCGAAGTATGTATTTCGGAAATTTTTTTGTAAAAGAAATCTAAACAGATATGACGGTATGTGTACCACAGGTGTGCATACCGTCATTTAGTTGATGTAACGAAGTATTCTTTAATCAAGATTTTCTGCAATATCTACCAATACCGCAAATGCTTTATCATAACATTCGTTTCCTTCATAGATGGCATTGACATATTTGTCGTCTTTCATTTCTTCGTTTGCAGTTACTCTGATTTCATAATGCTGTTCGTCAATATTGATACAACCGATTAGGTACAAAGCGTCTTTGTGTCCTTTTCCTGCATACACATCGATATTCCCTTTATCGGAAACGATACTTTTATGAAAGGTTGTTCTTGCATTTTCATCACTCAACAGCTCATCACTTTGAAAATTGTATGCCGTAACGCTTGTATAAAACGGCGTGCCAAAGCAATAGATTTTATACCCCGTGTATTGCGTATCGTCGGCAGACTTCACAGCCACATACTGGTATTCGCTATCATCACTGTCACTGCCCATATGCTGTGGATATTTAAAATGCAGATTAACTGCTTGCATTTCTTCCGTCAGCTTATCCTGTGCGTCCAAAACCTTACCGTAGCTGTTTTTTTGACAGGCGGTTGCGGAAAAAAGTATAAGAGAAACCAAAAAAATCATGGAAAATACAGAGAAAAATGTTTTCTTCATATTTGCTCTCCTTCATTTTGTTCACTGACTGCGGCGGAGCGTCTGACTTTAAGTTCGGCAACAATGCTGTTTACCTTGCTGTCGTCCAGTTTATAGAAGAACATAGCAATCATTTGCAATAAACAGCCTATTGCGGGAACGCCTGTCATCAAAGCATAAATGCCGTTCAGCATTTCGGGGTAATTGTGCATCATATGCTCGCCGATTCGCAAAGCCGGTTCATTGACAGCCGCATCATACCCGACAAGTCCGAGAATCAGCATAACGAGTGCACTGAAAACCGCATTCCCGATTTTCATAATCAAGTTGTTCACGGCGAAGGTGGAACCTTCCGTGCGTTCGCCGGTTTCATATTCGGCGTAGTCAAGACAATCCATCACCATATATCCGGCAATGGTTCCGGTGATCGTCGGCGGAATATGCGCGAGCACACGAAGTGCAATGAACACAAACATATTTTCATATCCGCACAAAAATGAAATTACATTCAGTACGAAGCCAAGCGCTGACATAGCAATAAACATCTTCTTTTTTGAGCCGATTTTCAAGATGTACGGTGTAATCATAACGGCGATCATATAGACAATGCCCGTTGCCGTCGAAAGCGCCGGTATCAAAATGGATTCCACGCTGAATTTCCCGAAAGAGAAACTGTTTGCCAAATTCCATTTTGAAAAATAGGGGAGCATCATACCGTATGCACCGATGGCTATACTGCAAAGCTGAACTGCAATGATCATAAGCAGATGCTTGTTTTTGAAAACGGTAAGCATGGTTGTGAAAAATGAGCCTTTTTTCTTCGAAACGGGTACAACTTCGCGCACGGTAAAGAAACCGCCCTGCAAAGAGGCAAAGGCGATGATGGCGAGGAAAAGCACGGTGAGGAAATAGCCTTTTTTGTCATTTCCGCCGCCGAAAAGCACAACAAAAATGAAGAATAAATCAAGCGCCAACAAAGAGCCGAGCGAGCCGAATGTGGAACTGAAAGACATCGCTTTATTTCTTTCCGCAGGCTCTGTATACAGCAAAGATTTCAGTCCCGCAAGGGGAATATCGACCATCGTAAAAGAGGTGATAAATAAAATGTATGTAATCAGCGCGTATACAAATTTCCCTGTTTCCGAGGAAATAGACAGCGGCGTGAACATCAATATTGTAAAAATAAACAGCGGGAACGACGAATACATAAGATACGGGCGGCATTTACCCCACTTGGTATGCGTTCTGTCCACCAAACTGCCCATAATCGGGTCGTTGACTGCGTCCCAAATACGGGTGACAAGGAAAATTGCCGAAACCTTTTCGGGACTGATATACATAACATCTGTGAAAAACATCGGGAGCGCCATAGAGGTTAATGTAATAAAAATACAGTGACCGAATGCCGCGAGCGTAAGCCCTGTTGTGTTTTTCCAATAGAATTTCTTTTCTTTTGTCATTGTGCGTTTCCTTTCTGCTTATTTACAAATCCGTCGAAAACAGCGTCAATGCAGGCATTGGTGGTTTCCTCGTGATTTTCAGTATGTATTGCTTGGTCGAAAATCCCTAACAGTATCATTCTGAAATACTGTTTATCTATGTTTCTTATACTGCCTTCTTTTACGCATTCCTCGAAAAGCGCAAAGGTCAAATCCCAGTTGTCACGAAATTGCGCATTGATTCTTGCATAAATCTCAGGGTGCAGTTCAATCAGTTTATTAAGCTTTATTGAATCAAAACGAATGACTTCTGGATAAACACAGACAATTCGCCTGAGTTTTTCAACATTTGGCAAATCCTGTGTGAGTATTTTTTGGTGCTGTCGTCGAATATCCTCAAACACATAATCGACAACAGCCCTTAACAGTGCCTCTTTGCTGTCAAAATACTTGTAAATCGTTTTTTTGCTTATCCTAGCGTTTGCAGCAATATCGTACAGTGTGAATTTTACGCCGTATTCTTGTACCAAATCAACAGCGGTTTTTATGATTTTTTCTTCCATTCCGTTCTCCGATTAGAAATACTTTTGTATCAGTTCGTCTGTAATCCCGTGCGATGCAATAATATCTCTGTAAAATTCGCCGCTTTTGCGAACCGTTCTCGTTTGCGTTTCATAATCGTTTTCCACCAGACCGAAACGCTCGTGCTCGCCGTCCATCCATTCAAAATTGTCAATAAAAGTCCAGTAATAGTAACGCCGAACATCCGCATTTGCCGAAAGCAGTTCTTTTAAATGGTCATAAATAAACTTGGTGCGCTTTGTATCATTCCTATCGGGAATACCGTTTTCGGTAATGTAAATCGGTGCGTCAAATTTTTGGTAATATTTTTCCGCAACCATTCGAATACCCTTGGGGTAAATCTCCCAACCCATATCGTTGTATTCGGAATTTTTAATGGGCCTTTCGTCAAAAACTCTTACAACACTGCGGGCATAATAGTTAATGCCGATAAAATCATAATATTTACCGCGCACAAAATCCTTTTTATTTATGATGGGGAAAATGGCCTTCCCTGTCATAGAACAAGTGTCAAGACCGCCTTGGAACATTCTTTCCATCAGCTTTGCGCCGATAATGTCAACGGGATTTTTGAGCCTTTCCGGTTCAAAAACGCGAACATGGCTAGCATAACCGACCTTTGTGTTCTCAAAGCCCATTTCTTTTCTGACTGTATGTATGGTGTTATACATGGCAATATGGGCTTTTGCCAAATTCGTCATCACAATAACCGCATCTTTCACTGACTTTTTCCCGGGCGGAAATTCACCGAAATAATAGGCACTGGTCGCGTAAACATTCGGTTCGTTTACGGTGATGTATTCGTCCACAAGATGGCCTAATCTCTTCACAATGCGCTCGCAAAAGCTGTTGAGAATTTCAGGTGATTTTTTGTTGAGAAACCCGCCGAGATTTTCAAACCACATAGGATTGTTAAAATGGTGCAGTGTTAAAAGAACGCTTATCCCTTTTTCACGAAGATATGAAAGCTCGTCGATATAATGCTGTACCGCTTCTTCGCAAAGCTCGCCATGCGTCGGTTCAAGACGGCTCCATTCAATGCTCATTCTGTAAGCCTTGATATTTAATGACGCCATCAAATCAATGTCTTCACGATATCTGTTGTAATGGTCATTGGCGCGGGCAGGATTTGTGCCGTCCTTAATGCCGCCCTTTCTGTACCAATCGTTCCAGTTGCTGTTTGTTTCGCCGCCCTCGATTTGCGTTGAGGCTGTTGCCGTGCCTAAAACGAAATCTTTTGGGAATTGAATACTGTCCATAAATATTCTCCTTGGATACCGAATTTATTTTTTTGGTTTCCTTATGTTTGCAATATATCATAAGATTTATGAATTTGCAAGCAAGATTTTATTAGATACAAACGAAAAAGGTTGGAAAAAACCATTTGACCGAAAACTGCTTGCGTGATTGCGGCAGTTGTAGGCTATGAAGGAGGATTCAAAAATCGACCTTATGGTTGTATAGACTTCTCCTTGTTTATATATCTGTCGTTTTTGTAAACAAGACAGGGGATGGTTGGAAGAGTAAACTAAAAGGGGCTGTAAAAAACAGCCCGAATAAAAAAAGACTGCAAGAAATCCGAAAAGGATATACTTGCAGTCTTTTTTGTGGTATAATTGAGTTGTGAAAAACAAATATAACCAACGAGGATATTGTACACCATATCAACTGGAAGCCCTGAGCACATATATTGAAGCTTTCGGTTTACTGAATGTAGACGGAACTACGGCACTGTTTGTATTACTGTATCTTGTTGCGGCATCCGTATTGCTTGATAAAGATGAGACAGACAATTTTTCTTTTGCCGGACACTTTTATAATCCCGATATAGGATATGGGACGAATGTGTTTAAAAATCAGCAAAGGATCATGTGGAAGAACACTATGCTGCTGCGTATCAAAAATTGAGTGCAAAGCCTTATATGTCTTTAAAGTCGGACGAATTCTTTGCGGTTCTAGAGGATCTTGGCAGGGCACTCCACTACATTCAAGATGTATGTGAACCGCATCATACAAGCAATGCGATTGCGGGTCCAGGATCTTCGCATTCGGATTTTGAAGCGTATGTTGAAACTAATATAGATGCCTGTTTACAAGATATTTCAGTTCTAACCGAATTCTATGTTCAAAATCGCACTATAAGTGTATTTGCTATAACAGATGATGCTGCAAAGCAAGCGAAACCGCTTTTTGAAGCTGTTGCAAATAAAAAAGACCAAAGTCAGTGGAGTACAGTGGGGATAATTTGCATCCGTAATTCTGTCCAATATTCCGCTTCAGTAATATACAAATTATTTTATGAGTGCAATGCACCGTTTATTTGAGAGGGGATTTCTATGAAAATGGGAAAAGCGTATCGTATATTCACGATTGTTTTTTGTGGTGTATATCTTATATATACTTTATTTTTAATGCTTAGCAGAGTGCTTTCCATATTCAGCAACACGGCAGAAACGATTTATATGTCTTTGGTAGCTCCCTTAACAACTGACGAAGCGATTGCGCGGTATCTGCTGAGCGGTGTTACGCTTTTCCCTGTTGCTGTTTCTGTGATATATTTCCTGTGTATCGGGGAACTTCGTGAAGCTATATCAAAAGCGGAACTGCTATTGTTCTTGATTCCCGCCGCACTTGCCTTGATGTCGATTATATTGCCGATATTTCTTCCACCGCTGTTACTCTTCACGCCGATTTTGTATTTTTGTTTGGTCTATCGCCATGTTGCAGAATTAAAAGCAAAAAGCCATACGAATGCGTGATGCTGTTTGCAGATTGCGGATTGGTTTAAGTAGGTGTATTTATGTCAAAACAATAACGGTTTATGATAGTCGCGGTTATTTTTTACATCTGGTATGTATATATGGGCTTTGTATATCAATTTGCCTACTTTATGACAAGCGGCGCGTTGTATAAGACGCTGTTAATTACCGCGCCGTTGGTGTGGATTGATATAGAGCTTGCCGCTTCGGTTTTAGGTATTATAGCACCGGTACTGTTTCTTGTGGCAACCGTGATTATCGATTTACTGCCCGTATTTACAAAAAAAGCAAAAAAACGTTTTAATGGTAATGCCTGTTGTTCTTATGCGCTTTATTGGATATTAGGTTTTGCTGCCGATGCATATTTTCGGGTGTAATTCAATAAAAATCCCCGTCGGGAGACGACAAATCCCGAAGCGAGCTTGAATAGGGAATTTACGAATCTGCCCGCGGACGGAAAAACAGTCCACCGGACTGTTTTTTTTGCGCACTGCGGTGCGCCGTCCTGTTCGATTCCGCAGCACTGACAATCCACAATAAAAATCCCCGTCGGGAGACGACGGGGATTTCTATTGTGGAGCGGGTGATGGGAATCGAACCCACACAGCCAGCTTGGAAGGCTGGAATTCTAGCCATTGAACTACACCCGCATATGCAACGGTAAGTATTTTATCAAAAAAATATTTTTCTGTCAAGGTTTGTGCATTAAAATCTATCGGAAAATTGCGAGAAAACGAAAACATAACTCTTGACAAGTGTATAAAAACATTTATACTAAAAACATAAGTTTTAAAACAAGTGTTTTAATTAGAAAGGGGGTGTTTTGATGCCGCCGAAACAAAAATTCACAAAAGAAGAAATTGTTGCCGCCGCACTCAATCTTGTGCGTGAAGAGGGAGCAGAAGCTTTGACCGCCCGCGCACTGGGCGATGCACTGCAAAGCTCCGCCCGACCGATTTTCACCGTATTTGAAAATATGGCGGAAGTTCGTACTGAGGTGGAAAAAGCCGCTAAGGAAATTTATAATCAATATATCCATACGGGACTACAAGAAAAACACCCTTTTAAAGGTACAGGCAAGGCGTATGTCCGTATGGCGCGGGAAGAACCGAATTTGTTCCGATTACTCTTTATGACGGGCACGCCGCAAGCGCCCAATGCAGACGATTTAATGCGATATATGGATAAAATCAGCACATCTGTAACCGATGCGGCAAAGGAGAGCTTTGAGGTTGACCGTGAAACGGCGCAGAAACTGCACCACCATTTATGGATTTACAGCCACGGTATCGCCGTTTTGCAGGCAACGGGCGTATGCAATTTTACCGATGATGAAGTGGATGCTATGCTCACAGAAGTGGGCGTAAGCCTTGTCAAGCATATGAGGGAGTGAGAACTTTGCACATCATAGAGGTTGAGAATTTACAAAAATCTTTCGGACAGGTGCACGCCGTGGACGGGATTTCCTTTTCCGTTGAAAAAGGCAGTATGTTCGCCTTTTTGGGATTAAACGGTGCAGGCAAAAGTACCACTATATCCATTATGACTTCCACCCTTGCTCGTGACAGCGGCAAGGTGACGATTGACGGAATGGATATTGACCGCGACAGCGAAAAAATCAAAAGCGAAATCGGCATAGTGTTTCAGGAATCGGCGCTGGACAGCGTTTTAAGCGGCAAAGATAACCTGAAAACTCGCGCGGGGCTTTACGGCATTTACGGTAAGGACTGTGATGAACGCATAAAGAATTTGAGCTATTTGCTCGATTTGCACGATTTTATCAAACGCCCTGTGGGCAAGCTTTCGGGCGGTCAGCGCAGGCGGTTGGATGTTGCCCGGGCGCTGATAAACGACCCGAAAATTCTGATTTTAGACGAGCCCACCACGGGGCTTGACCCCCGCTCCCGCAAAACGGTTTGGGAGGTTATTGACCGCTATCGCCGTGAAAAGGGGCTGACCGTTTTCCTCACCACCCACTATATGGAGGAGGCGGCAGAGGCAGACTATGTGGTCATTCTTGACAGCGGTAGAATCGCCGCCGAGGGTACGCCAAACGATTTGAAAAACCGCTACACAGGGGACTTTATCCGTTTGTATAACGGCGACAAAGCAGCTCTTTCCGCAAAAGGAATTGCGTTTTCCGAGGAAAACGGCTATTTGCAGATTGAAGCGGAAAATACCTGTGCGGCAAAGGAACTGATTTTACGAAATCCCGAATTGTTTGACGATTTTGAGATTATCAAGTGCAAAATGGACGATGTATTTCTGGCCGCCACCGGCAAGCAGTTAAAGGGGGAGAACGAATGAAAACGGTACTTTTGCTGACAGGGCGGAATATCCGAATCTATTTTAAGGATAAGGTAACCTTTTTCACATCTTTAATTACCCCTGTAATTTTGCTGATATTGTATGTGACCTTTTTGCGGAGCGTCTATGTGGACTCTCTGCTTGCAGGACTGCCTGCGGGTATGGAAATACCTGAAAAACTCATCAACGGCTTTACGGGCGGTTGGCTTGTGTCCTCCATTTTGGGCGTGTCTGCTGTAACGGTGGCGTTTTGCTCTAACAATATAATGGCGATGGATAAGGTGACAAAACGCATAAACGATTTTTATGTCACGCCTGTAAAACGGGGGCAGTTGGCCGTCGGATATTATTTGGCAAACTTTTTGACTACCTTGCTTGTGTGCTTAATTGCTTTGGCGGTTTCTCTTTTGTTCCTCGGAAAAACAGGCTGGTATTTGAGCGCACAGGATATACCGTATATTCTTTTAGATGTTTTGGGTTGTGTGTTCTTCGGCACATCGCTTGCGGCGCTTGTGGAGCAGTTCGTCAGCACGCAGGGCGGTATCAGCGCCGTTTCCACCGCTGTTTCTTCCATGTACGGCTTTATCTGTGGGGCGTATATGCCCATTTCCCAGTTTGCAGACGGTATTCAAAAATTTGTAAGCTTTGTGCCCGGTACTTACGGCACGGTGCTTTTGCGCAATCACTTTATGCACGGCGCAATCGCAGAACTTACCAAAGATTTGCCCGCCGAAATGACGGAGGAACTCCGCAAAGCCTTTGACAACACGATTTTCTTTTTCGATAACGAGGTAAGCGTCAGCGTGCAGTATGCCGTTTTGTTCGGCTCGTCTGCCGTTATATTGCTTTTATATGTGCTCATCAGCAATTTGCGAAAGAAAAAGGGATAAGCGTTGTGAAATTCGTATATCCGCAGGGCTGTTGCAACACCTTGCGGATTTTTTTATTGCCATAAACTGTATTTTGTGGTACAATGCTCGTAATTTGATTTTGTACTTTATTTTAGGAGTTACAGATATGGAAACAGCAGAAAAAAAGCAAATTGTATTAAGCGCCATTCAGCCGACGGGTACGCCCACACTCGGCAACTATCTCGGTGCTTTGAAGAATTGGAAAACGATGTCCGAAGAGTATGACTGCTTTTATGCCGTAGCGGATTTACACTCGATTACCGTGCGCCCCGAGCCCGCACAGCTTCGCCGCCGTACATTAGAAATGTATGCGCTTTTGCTTGCAATCGGTCTTGACCCCGAGAAAAACACTGTGTTTGTGCAAAGTCATGTCAATGCACACGCACAGCTTGCGTGGATTTTGAACTGCTATACGCAATTCGGCGAAGCGGCGCGTATGACGCAGTTTAAGGATAAAAGCGAAAAACATCCTGAAAATGTCAATGTC
>JBJEPR010000172.1:0-2483 GCA_051881335.1 Candidatus Fimenecus sp.
AGGAAACGCTTGCCGTTGCCGCACCGATTTTCAGCCTCGGATTTAAAGAGGCGGTGGACACGCCCGAACGCTCGTTAAAAGAGGTCATCATCAGCAATCTGCTGTTGGACGCGATTTGCGGGAAAACCACACCGTTTTACAACGAGCTTTTAGACCGCGGGCTTATCAACACCTCGTTCGATTGGGAATATTTTTACGGCTACGGCTACGCGGCAACGATTTTCACGGGCGAAACGCCCGATGCGCGCGCCGTCGAGCAAAGGCTGGTCGAGCGCATTTCCGCTTTACAGGAAAGCGGCATCTCCGAAGCGGATTTCGAGCGCATTCGCAAGAAACACTACGGCAGAACGGTGATGCAGTTTAACGATATCGAGTCGATAGCCAACAATATGGTATCGTCGTATTTCCGTAAAGAAAGTGTGTTTGACGATGCCGAAATTCTGCAAAGCCTGACGCTGGACGAGGTCAATGCCCGTCTGCGTACGGCAATCGATGTAAACTGCCGTTCCTTGACGGTGATTAAAGGAGAATGAGCCTATGCAGTTTTTAACAGACTATACAGCGGTTCGCTTCACGGGAATCGACCATGTTTTTAATGTGTATTCCACCTTTTGCGAGTTCACGCTGTTCGGGAAGGAATTCAGCATCAAATTTTACGGGTTAATTATCGCATTCGGCTTTTTGCTGGCGGTGTTGTTCGGCGGCAGAATGGCGTACAAATGGAAGCTGGATTTGAATAAAATGCTCGATATTCTGCTGTTCGGCACCATCGGCGGCATTTTGGGCGCGCGGCTTTACTATGTCGCGTTTGAATGGGAGTATTACAGTCAGCATTTGGCAGAAATTCCGCAGATTTGGCACGGCGGACTTGCCATTTACGGGGGGCTGATCGGCGGCATTATCGGCGCGTACTTTACCTGTCGGCACAACGGGCTGAATTTCTTAAAGCTCCTCGATTTGGCGGGGATGAGCTTCTTAATCGGGCAGGGTATCGGCCGTTGGGGCAACTACACAAACCAAGAAGCGTTCGGCACGAACACCGACGGCTTCCTCGGTATGAGCAGCGCCAAAATTACGAACTATATTAACGCGCACCAAAGCGAGTTTTTGGCAAGAGGGATTACGATGGACGCGTCCGCGCCCGTGCACCCGACCTTTTTGTACGAGTCCGTTTGGTGTATTTTGAGTTTCTTTATTTTATATCTCATTTGCAAAAAAGCATATAAATTCAGCGGCCAGTTGATTTTGTGCTACGGTATTCTGTACGGGGCGGAGCGCGCCGTGGTGGAGGGTCTGCGTACCGACAGCCTCTACATAGGCTCGACGAGCTTGCGCGTGTCGCAAGTCCTGTCCTTGGCGTTGGCGGTGATTTGCCTTGTGATTTTAATTGTGAAGCTGGTGCAGTTAAAGAAAAATCCCGTGCCGTTTTCGCCCGTAGAGGAGCTGCCGCCCGAATTGGACTACGAGCTGGATACAGAAAAAGAAGAACAGCTTCAAAAACGGAAAAATGTGAAAAAAGCGCAGAACGCAAAGAATAAAATGCAGGAGAAACAGCAAAGGGAGGCGCGCAAAAATGGCGACAATTCTTGACGGGAAGGCGGTTTCCGCCGCCGTAAAGCAGGCAGTGAAATCGGAGGTCGAAGCCTTACAGGAAAAAGGGATTTCCGTAGGGCTTGCGGTCATTATCGTCGGGGATAACCCCGCCTCGCGCACCTATGTAAACAACAAAAAGAAAGCGTGTGCCGAAGCGGGCATCGTTTCCGAGGAATACGCCCTGCCCGAAAGCACCACACAGGCAGAACTATTGGATTTAATTGACACGCTCAACAAAAAGGACGGCATTCACGGCATTCTTTGCCAACTGCCGTTGCCGAAGCATTTGGACGAAAAGGCGGTTATCGCCGCCATCAGCCCGGAAAAAGATGTGGACGCATTCCACGCGGTCAATGTCGGGCATATTATGATTGGGGATTATCGTTTCCTCCCCTGCACACCTGCGGGGATTATGGAAATGCTCAAATACTATAATATTCCCGTGGCGGGCAAGGAATGTGTGGTTATCGGGCGCAGTAACATTGTCGGCAAGCCCATGGCGATGCTTTTGTTACAGCAAAACGGTACGGTGACCGTTTGCCATTCCAAAACCGTCAATCTTGCCGCCGTCACCGCGCGCGCCGATATTTTGGTCGCCGCCGTGGGCATTCCGAAGTTTGTTACCGCCGATATGGTGAAAGACGGCGCGGTAGTTATAGATGTCGGTATGGACCGCGATGAAAACGGTAAGCTGTGCGGCGATGTGGATTTTGACGCTGTCGCGCCGAAAGCGTCATATATTACGCCCGTCCCCGGCGGCGTAGGCCCGATGACGATTGCCACCCTTTTGAAAAATACCGTCACCGCCGCCCGCAGTATGTGCGAACAGGAAATGTAAATTGGGGTTTGTTGGGGTCGGCGTCTCGACGACCCGTTATTCCTCCCTCTGA
>JBJEPR010000173.1:0-11158 GCA_051881335.1 Candidatus Fimenecus sp.
AACTACGAAAGCAAAAATAATGCAATCTACGAACAATCCCCTTGCAATCTGATTTCCGATTGCAAGGGGATTTGCTTTATCCTTATTTTTTATGCTCGTCTTTTTTCTCGTCTAACTTTTCAAACAGCATTTGAAGCGCGTCCTTATACCGTTCCAATTTCAAATTCGGATATTCTTTATGCAGCCGCGCCAACATAGATTTGCTGCCTTTTAAATGCTCGGCAAAATCCGTCAGCGCCGCCGACTCCTTCACGCGCTCCGTCAATTCATTGAAATACGCGTCGGTTTCATCAATGCCCTTCTGCATATGCTCATTGATGACGCCCTGCAAGTGTTTTAACATAGCCACCGTGTTTTTCAGGCTCGCAATGGTGGTGGTCAAATCCACAATCAATACGGTATACAAAATAAAAACAATCCAGTAAAGCACCGTATCGGGAATTTTCGCCGTCCAAAGGATAAGCCACGGCTGTATCACGCGGACAATCAACACCACGCCCACCCCGAACAGCAAGCTGTTTTGCAGACAGATACGCCCTTTGACATTGAATTTTTTATTGGAATAATCCCACCAAGTGGAATGAAACAGCTTTTCGAGCACAAAATGCGTCACATATTCGAGCGCTGTGCAGGTAACGGCACCCACCAAAAACAGCAGGAAAATGTTGTCGATACGGTCATAAAACAAAACCATACAAAGAATCATACCGACGCCGTAAATCGGACAAAGCGGACCGAACAAAAAGCCGCGTTTGACCGCCTGCTTCCTGCGCACGGCATACAAAGCAGTTTCCATAATCCAGCCGCAAACGCTGTAAAGAACAAACCAAAGAAAATATTCAGCTACGGTTCTCAAAAGCTCCACGCCGTTCCAACTCCCTTTCAATTTGTGCGTACATAGGCTTGAAGGTATCCGCAAAGCCCAGCAAATCCCGCGTGGCGGCAATTTTGTCCGCTAAGGTCAGCACATACGCCTCTTTCGATTTCGGCGGCTCAACAAACAACGGCCACATATGACTTAAAATCATATTTTTTTGCTTTTCCGTCAGCGGTCCGAAATATTCTTCGGCATTTTTCACCGCCGTTTTCGGATGATACCAAACATGATACTCCCCGTGCTTTTCCACATACCAATTATACAAATAAAAGTCGTGTAAAAGCGCGGCGCGGGCGGCTTCGCGCTGCTGCAAATGCAGTCCGCCGCAAAACCGATAGGTAAGATAAGACACATACACGCTGTGCCAAAAGGTGCTGACTGTTTTATGGTGCGGATACTGCCGCATCTGCTGTACGACCGCGCTTGAAAGCAAATCCCCAACCGCATCGCAGTAACCGTTAATCACCTGTTGCTGTTTTTCACCGTTCATAGTTCTCGCTTCCGAAATAAAAGTCTTCCTCGTAGCAGAAAATAGGGACCGACCGCATTCGGCAGTCCCTTATTTCTGTTTTTTCGGTTTATTTATAAAGCTGTGCGGTTTGGTCCAGCGGGTATTTCCCGGACAGATGCAAATTCAGCATTGCCACATCGAAGAAATCCACAACGCCGTCGCCGTTCAAATCCGCCGCCACACTGTAAACGCCGCCTGCAATCACAGATGCATCGACCATGGATGCGGTGCTCATTGTGCTGTAATCGGACGCGTCAATTACGCCGTCACCGTTGACATCACCGTACAAAATCACGGTTGCACTTTCGTAAATAACGGAAGTATCTTTCGCGGATACACACTGTACCACACAACCCGTGCCAACCGCATCGCTGTCCGTTAACACGGTGCCGCCGCGCAGAACAATAATCTGTGTATCCTCATTTTGCAGTTCTGCTTTCAGTTCCGCAACCGAGGTATTCTCGGCGTTCAAGCCCACAAGATAGGTTGTACCCTGCGAACGGTCCACCGTAATGTCGGTAGAGCCGTCCTCATTCGGCAAAATCTGCTTGATTTCCGTTTTCTCAAACCAAACCTCGTATGCGGGGGAAACATAGCTTTCTACGCCCGATTTATTAACAGCCTTGAAAGTATAGGTTGTTTTGGTTTCGCTGTCAATCGTTAAGGTATTGCCTGCAATGCGCGTCCAGCCGTCTCCGGTTGAATAATAATAGGAAATCCCCGTAGAATAATTGGGCACGGAAAGCGTAAAGGTAATCGGCTTGTCGGTTTGCACACCGAGTGCACCGGAAACGCCGACCTGTAAAATCGGGGTTTCGTTGGGGTCCGGGAAATTGCTGATGGTTAACAGCACGGTTTTCACCTTACCGTTATTGCCGGTTACCGTAACCAAATAGTTGCCGTTTTGGCTTACGGGGAACGAGGTGCGGCGCGTATAATCGCGGCCGTCCACCGACACCGATGCAAGGCCCGAAGGACCGACAATCGTCTCAAAATTCACCAAATATGCCGATTCGGTCGGTTCCGTTTCAGCCGGTGTTAAAATAATATCCGGCTCGGTGGTGTCAATCATCACACGGTAGCTGTCCGAAGTGGTGCTTTCCGTGCCCGCACCGTTGATCGCTTTGAAGCAATACACGGCGTTGGTATCTTGTGTTAAGTTCAGTTCCGAGCCGTCGAATTCATACCAGCCCGTACCGTCATAGTAATAATAGGTAATACCCGAAAGGCTTTCTTCTTCTGTTGAGAAATTGAAACGCGCACCCTCGGCAGTCCAACGACCGAAGGTCCCGTCGAATTCTACACGAATCACCGGTTTTTGACGGTCGATTTGCACCACCTGCACCGTCGCCGCACTGTAAAGTCCTGCATTGCTGACGGCACGGAATTCGTACACATGTCTGCCCTCTTCGGTGGCTGTCAGCGTATTGCCCGCAAGTGTTTGCCATTCGCCGCTGTCCACGCGGTACTGGTAGGTGTAAATACCCGAATATGCATTACTTTCCAAGGTCATTTCGACATTGTCCGCCACCCAGTCGGAGCTTTGATAGGTTTCGCCGTTATAAGTCGCCGTAATTGAAACCAGAGCGGGCTTTGTGCCATCTACCGTTACGCCGTCGCTTGTCACCACAGCCGAAACATTGCCTGCCGCGTCCGTAGCGCGCACTTCTGCAAAGCCTCGGAAATTCGGTGCTTTGGTTGGTTTGTTTGCCGCATTATACACCGTCCAGTCGGAATAGGTATCGGTATCTGCATCATACCAACGGTATTCCACTTTTGCAATGCCCGAAACGCCTTCATCGGAAGCGTCAATCGTCAATTCGATTTCTTCATTAAAGAACTTGCCGTAGGTCAGTTCGCTGATGAACCGTGCAAATCCGCCGGAATTTTTATGTGCAAGCTCAACCGCATCCACCGTCGGCGCAATTTTATCAATATTGTTGATTTCAACGGTTCTTTCACACGAAAGTCCATTGCCCGCCGTCAATTTCACGGTATAAGTGCCGTTTTCGTCCACGATAAACGCGCTGTAATTCTCGGTAATATCCGCGCCGTTCAAGGTGACGGATGTGACGCCCGAAGCGCCGACCGTAAGATTGTCAAGCGTCACCGCAAAGGACTGGTTGATTAGCTTCGTTTGCGCCGGTGTCAAGGTGAAATCGGGCTGAATATCGTCGCGCTGCACCGTATACCCTTGTGTTTCGGCACTTTCTACATTGACGGAATTGACTGCTTTGAAATAATAGGTTTCCTCTATATTTTCCGATACGGTCAGGCTATTGCCTTCAAGTATTACCCATTCGGGATTGCTGTCCGTTTTGTAAGAATAGGTCAACCCATCCATCGGATGTGTTGCCGACAGCGTAAAGGTGACATCTTCAGGCGTCCAACCGCCCGCATAGTCGCCGGTATCCACCGAGACAACGGGCGTACCGTAAATAATCACGGGGAAATACGCCGTTGCGGACAGCCCCTCGTGCGTATAGGTCACGGGGATTTGCTGTTCCACATCTAAAAGCGTCGGGTCAAACATATCGTCATCGACTAAATAATCCGTTACGAGTTCCGATTCCGCATTGCTGTAATTGGCTGTGACCTCTAAGCCCTCTAAATCAAGCGCGGTTTCTCCCTCGTAATAAATATAACGGGGATTGACAAGGTCAATGCTCGTCACCTTTTTGGATTCCAGCACAATCGGGAATACGCCGCGATAGGTTTCACCCGCGCGGGTGACCGATACCAAAATGTACTGCTCGTTATCTAAAATCTTTTGATTGATTTCGGATACGGTATAATCCGTAACCTCAACCGAAAAATCGCTGTCCGCCCAATCGGTGGTATCGTAATAGCGACTAATATCTTCTTTATTATAGTTCAGAACCACTTTCAGCCCGGTTAAATCGAGTTCGGTTTCGCCCTCCACATAATTTTTGCGTGTCGGCGCGGTCAAGGTAATGCTATCCGGCTCCAATTCGACAACCTGAATGGTTTTGATGTCCTCGACATACGAACCGTCCAGCTTGGTTGCACCCTCTCTGCCGAACACATACAAGTCGGTCGTACCGGCGGAATTGCCGTACACAACTCCGTTGTTATCCACCGTGGCAATGGCATTTTCCTGATTGCCGCTTGTACTGCTCCAAGCACTTGTCCACGGACGGGCGCCCGCATCTGTCGGCACGCCCCAGTGCACATTTTTCACCGAAATACGCGAGGGAGAAAATGTGGCTGTATAGGTGCGCGGGAAATCCTTAATAACATAATCACTGCCGTAGATGGTCGCACTTGTCAAAGTATTCACGCTGTTGCCGCGAATGGTGACGGTCACACTTTTGGAAATGCCGCCGATGGTTGCGGTAATGGTCACCTTTTTGGTGTGGAAAATGGTCAAACCGCCGGCATCCACGCCATACACCGCACCTTTTTCATCGACCACGGCAATGCTCGGGTCGGAAGAGGTCCAAACCACGGTCTGCAAAAGCGCCGTGTCATAATCTTCGGGAGAAATGTTATCGACGCGCAAGGTTTCAATCGTACCTTCGTAAATATCGGTATCGCCGGTGATTTCAAAATCCGTAATCGCGTTGCCCGCCGTAACCGTCATTTCGGTTTCCAAAACCACTTCGCCCTGCGTCGCCCGCGCGTGAATGGTCATAATACCGCTTTGCTTCGGTGTTAAGATGCCGTCCGCCGTCAGTGTGGCAAGGCTTGTATCAGCGGGCGTGTCCGCTGTTGCCCAAATGATTTCCTCTGTCAGCGGGTCGGTCATACCCCATTCCCGCACCACCGAGCTGCTCGTATTCAAACGGTCGGGTGTAACTTGAATCACATATTCGGCGGAAGCGTTGTTCGGAATCACGGGTTCGCCGATAATTTCAATGCCGGAGATCGTCGAATTGAGCAATTTGCGGTTGACGGTGACTTCCACCGATTTGGAAACGCCGCCGATGGTTGCGGTAATGGTTGCGGTTTTGCTGTATGTAAACGCACCGCTGCCGCCGTCCAAGCCCGTCACCAAGCCGCTTTGGTCCACAGCCGCAACAGACGGGTCGGAGCTTTCCCACACAAGGTCGCCCGTATAGGCACCCGCAGGGGTTAAATCCGTAATGGCAAGCTGGGTGGTTGCACCCTCGTCCACCTTCAAAGTACCGGTAATGTTAAAATCCTCAACCGGCAAATCTTCGGGGTCTAACACCGTAAAGGTGATTTTATCGGTAAAGGAAGAATACAGCGAGCTTTCGGGATTGAGCCGCACGGTGGCCGTACCGGCGGAGGTGAAGGTCACAAGCCCGTCGGAAGTCACATTCGCGTGCTTACTCGATTCCGAGTCAAAAATCGTACTGCCCACGGTCCATTTCACGCCCTCGTGTAAACGCACGGGCGTGCAAACGCCGTAAAGCTGGACCTGTGCCCCGACGGCAACCGTCGTCGGCACGCTGTTTTTATTGGTGATATGTACGCCTGTCGGCGCGACATTGGCAATCACGCTTTTGGTTACGACAACCTCCACCATATCCGTTGCCAAGACCGAGCCGTCCGCCGCACAAAGGGTAGCGGTGATTTCTACATTCATATTGTCAAGCGCATTTTGGAGACTGTCTGCCAAGGTATCACCCGCCAAAGCACGCACAATCGCCACAATGGTATCATTGTTCAAATCGTCCAAATCCACGCCCATTTCATCGCATTTTGCTTGAATTTGGTTTTCGATTTCGTCTGCCAACGCATCACCGACTAAAGGCAAAGGACGGACATTTTCGTCCAGCCACTTCGTAATGATGGCGGCTTTGGAGTAGTCATAGCCCGTAACCTTACCGGTTTCGTCCACGCCTGCCAAAAGCGGCAGATTACTCTCCCAAGTGACATACGCCCCCTCGGGCACATCGCCCTCGGTAATGTAGTCAAGCTGAATGGAGCGGTATTCCTGCACCTCTAACCGCTCGGTAACCTCCACGCCGTCCTGTGTAATGATAATGGTTGCCGAAGCCGCCAATACCGTAAAACAGGGCAACAGTGCCGTCAACACTAAAATGCATGACAGCAACACGCTCCAAAATCTTTTTTGCGTTTTTTGCAATGTGACCATCTCCTTTAAGGCTCAAAACAACAATACCCTATTTTAGGATACTTATATGCATATTTTACCAAATAAAAATTTTTTATGCAAGAGAAAAAACGGGGAAAATGGTCTGCTTTTTTCGTATTATTTTTGTTTTTTGACAAACAAATAAAAAATTTGCATTCGTTGACAGCATATTGTATAATACCGTCGGAGTTGGTGGAAGATGACAGAAGAATTTACAAAATTACAAAAAAAGACCAAATATGACCTCGCACAAACCGTAAAAAAAGAAAACTTTTTGTTTATAAATGAAAACTACTGCAAAAAAGGACAAACCGTACTGCTCGGCGATTCTATAACAGAGCTGTTTAACAGCTATGAGTTCTTCTATGATTTTGCACAAAAAAGCGGACAAGCGGTTTACAACCGCGGCATCAGCGGCGACACCAGCGACCGTCTTTTGGAGCGGTTAAAATCCAACGCGCTCAATTTAGAGCCCCGCAATTTGGTGCTGTTAATCGGAACGAACGATTTAGGCGTTTGCCTGCCGCAGGAATTCATTGTGGAGAATATCCGCGAAACGCTGAAAATGACCCGCACGCTTTGCCCGAACACCAATATCGTTTTGCAGGCCGTATACCCTGTCAACCGTCATATAAACCTTTCCGCACGGCAAATGGTCGGCAAGCGCCGCAACGAGGATATTGCCGCGCTCAACACCGTGCTACGGGAAATTGCCGCGCAATACAACGCTTTTTGGCTGGATTTGACCGAGATACTCGCCGATAAAAAAGGCGGGCTTTCTAAGGAATACACATTTGACGGGTTGCATTTAAACGCGCAGGGGTTTGCCGTTGCCGCAAAAAAGATAATTCCCTGCTTGAAATAGTTGCATATTTTTACAGTTTATAGTAAAATACTAAATCGAATTGAGTTTTGTATTATTTTTACAGAAAAGGAATTAACGGTATGTTGCAGTTTGAAGAATTGCGTTTGCGGCTTTTGGGGCACGAAAAGGCGTTAAAAGACCTTTCCGAAGCGTTGGGCTTGCATAAAATGAAAGAGGAAATCGTCACTTTGGAAGAAAAAGCGGCAGAAGACGGCTTTTGGGACGATTTGCAAAATTCCCAAATCGTGTTAAAACGCACAAGCGCGTTAAAATCCAAGGTCTCGGCGTATGAAAAACTGTGTGCGGATTATGACGACGCACTGGTAATGATTGAACTTTCCGATGAAGAGGGCGATTTGGATTTATTGCCCGAATGTGAAGAAAATGTCAAAGCATTTGAAAGCAATTTGGATACGATGACGCTCACCACCCTGCTTTCGGGCGAGTATGACAGCAAAAACGCCATTCTCACCTTTCACGCGGGCGCGGGCGGCACGGAGGCGCAGGATTGGGCACAGATGCTGTTCCGTATGTATAACCGCTGGGGCGAGCGCCACGGCTACAAGGTTTCGACGCTCGATTACCTCGACGGCGACGAGGCGGGCTTGAAATCCGCGAGCATTCTCATTGAGGGCGAAAACGCCTACGGCTTTTTAAAGAGCGAAACGGGCATTCACCGCTTGGTGCGTGTTTCCCCGTTCGACTCGGAAGGACGCCGTCACACCTCGTTTGCTTCGTTAGAGGTGATGCCCGAAATCGACGACACCATCGAAGTGGAAATCGCACCCGAGGACATCAAAATGGATGTGTACCGTTCCAGCGGCGCGGGCGGGCAAAAGGTCAACAAGACCTCCTCTGCCGTGCGGTTAACGCACATTCCGACAGGGATTGTCGTCTCCTGCCAGGTCGAGCGCAGTCAGCACCAAAACCGCGAGGTCGCCATGCGCATGCTCAAATCCAAATTGGTGGAGATTAAAGAACGCGAGCACCTCGAAAAAATTTCGGATATTAAGGGCGACCAAAAGGAAATTGCATGGGGCAGTCAAATCCGTTCCTATGTGTTTATGCCCTATCAGTTGGTCAAAGACCACCGCACCAATTTTGAGTCGGGGAACATCAACAATGTAATGGACGGCGATTTGGACGGGTTTATCAATGCCTACTTGAAAATGGAATCCCAAAAGAAGTTGGAACAAGGCTAAACCAAAAATACAGCAAAAAACAACTCCCCTTCCGTTCGGAAAGGGAGTTGCTTCTTTTCTGTGTAAAATTAAGCGGGATAAAACGCTTTATGCACGGCAGAAACCGCACGGTCGGCGTCTTTTAAATCAATCAGCACTGAAATTTTGATTTCGCTGGTGGAAATCATATCAATGTTGATATCGTGCTCATACAGCGCCTCAAACATTTTGGACGCGGTGCCGGGGTGGGACTCCATACCTGCGCCGACCACGGAGATTTTGGCAACCTCTTTGTCGCAAATGACATTGCTTTCGTCCATATCAAAGGTATCAAGCACGGCTTGCACGGCTTCTTCGGCATTTTCTTTGGAAACGGTAAAGGTAATATCCTTTGTATCGTCTCTGCCGACAGATTGCAAAATAATATCCACATTGATTTTTTTCTGTGCCAGCTTTGCGAACAGTTTGAACGCCACACCGGGGTTATTGGGGATTTTCTTCACGGATATACGGGCAACATCGGTATCCTTTGTAACCCCTCTGACAAGCATTTTTTCCATTTTTGCGACCTCCTTAACGATTGTGCCGGGCACTCTTTTTAAGCTGGAAAGTACTTCGACTTCCACATTGTATTTTTTCGCCATTTCGACGGAACGGTTATTGAGCACCTGCGCGCCGAGGGTGGCAAGCTCCAACATTTCGTCGTAGGTAATTTCCTGTAATTTTTTCGCATTCTCCACCTTGCGCGGGTCGGCGGTAAATACGCCCTCGACATCGGTGAAAATCTGACAGCGGTCGGCGTGCATTGCCGCCGCAATCGCCACGGCGCTGGTATCCGAACCGCCGCGCCCGAGGGTGGTCAGGTCATCGTATTTATTAATGCCTTGAAAGCCTGCAACCACAACAATGTTGTGGCGGTCGATTTCCGCACGCAGACGGTCTGTCTTAATGGATTTGATGCGCGCCATACCGTAAGCAGAGCTGGTATTGAAGCCTGCCTGCCAGCCGAGCAAGGACACAACCGGACAGCCGAGCTTCTCAATCGCCATCGCCAAAAGGGCAATCGAAATCTGCTCGCCCGAGGTCAACAGCATATCCATTTCCCGTTTTGAGGGGGCGGCGTTAATTTCGTGCGCCTTTTCAATCAAATCGTCGGTCGTATCGCCCTGTGCCGAAACCACCACGACAACATCGTTGCCTGCACGGTAGGTATCGGTGACGATATTCGCGACATTCATTACTCTTTCGGCATTGGCAACCGAGCTACCGCCGAATTTCTGAACTATCAGTCCCATAAAAACCTCCAAAATCGACGCAAACACGCCGAATGTTTACTGAATTAAGCCGTGCTTAATAATCCGTCACACGGATAAGCGACTGCGGCACGATGCCGGCGGCTTCGAGTTTGTCGCAAAGCGCCTGTTCGGTGTCGACCGGCGTTACAAACGCCAGTTCGTTTTCGGGCGCATTTTCACGCGAAAGCACTTTCACCTTGCCGAGTTGTCCTTCTACGGCTTTCAATGCCGTCGCTTTGTCTTGAACCTCTGTGCGGATATACAGCGCAGTCTCCAGCGTTTTGTGGTCCACCACATAATTTTCCACGCTCTTGCCCCAGCCGAAGGACTTTTTGCGGTCCACATGCTTTGCGCAGTCAATCACATCGGCAACCACGGCGCTTGCGGTCGGCAATTTGCCTGCACCCTTGCCGTAAAACACGACATCGCCTATTGCGTCGCCGCGCACCAAAATTGCGTTAAACACATCGGTGACGGAAGCGAGCTGACTGCCGTTTAACACCACTGCGGGGCTGACCATCGCGGAAATCTTCTCATCGGAAAGGCGCTTTGCTCTGCCCAACAGTTTAATCACACCGCCGAAATCGCGGACATATTCCACATCCTGCAAGGTGATTTTGGTAATGCCCTCGGTGTAGACCGACTCGGGATATACATGATTCCCGAAGCACAAAGACGCCAAAATGCAAATTTTGCGGCAAGCGTCGTGCCCTTCAATATCGGCGGTCGGGTCTTTTTCGGCATAGCCGTTGTCCTGTGCCAATTTGAGCGCGTCTTCAAACCGCATATTCTTTTCAATCATCATCGTTAAGATGAAATTGGTTGTGCCGTTCAATATACCGGCGATTTCGTCAATCTCGTTCGCCGCCAAGCACTGGGTAATCGGGCGGATAATCGGAATACCGCCGCCGACAGACGCTTCAAACAGGAAGTTGACATTATTCTCCTCCGCCAGCTGTAAAAGCTCATAGCCCTTTGCGGCAACCAATTCCTTGTTGGAGGTCACCACGCTTTTGCCGGCTTTTAACAGCGACGAAACAAATTCAAACGCGGGGTGCAAGCCGCCCATGGTTTCCACAACGATTTTGACATCGCTGTCATTTAAAATAATATTAAAATCCTTAATGAATTTATCTGCATTCGGGTCGCCCGGAAAATCGCGCAAATCCAAAATATATTTCAAATCCAAAGCGTCACGCGTACTGCGCTTGACAATGCTGTCGTGGTTTTTGTTTAAAACCTCAACGACGCCCGAACCGACGGTGCCGTATCCCATAACCGCTACAAACATCTTCTCACATCCCAATTTATAATGATACGCATAGCATTTTAGCACACTTCCC
>JBJEPR010000174.1:0-2472 GCA_051881335.1 Candidatus Fimenecus sp.
ATTTTTTTCGCAGACTCTATTTGGTTACCCCAACATTTATTATAGAGCCTTTTTTTATTGGTTTTGTTGTATGTTATAAATTTTAAAGCAAAGGAGGTAATCTCTATGGTACATCAAATCAAATACATTTCACAATACGATATGCTGTATATGCAAACTTCCCTCATTCCGGCAAACCGGAAAGCGAAGAATGTGACGGAATATATTGAAAGCTTGGATGCGGCTGCTGCGAAATATGATTTGCCAGCGCATTATCGGGAATGCACAATATTTTTCGTTTGTCATTACGCGTGTGCCGCGACTCGATATATCGACAATGACAATCTTTCCATCAAACTGACTATCGATGTCCTCCAACGGTATTATCTTGAATCGGATAACTCATCCTTTGTGACAACGGTATGTATCAGTGAACATTCTATAAACGGTGCGGAATATTCCGAAATTTTCATGGTTCCGTTTCGTTTTTCAAGACAGACTATTTCTTATTTCATTGGGAGTGAAACAAATGAATATTATTAAACGATCTCGCGCGTATTACATTTTACTCTATTTGTATTTCAACAATCAAATGGGATATGCGCAATTAAAGCATATTTTCGGTGCAGAATCCTTTGAATGCACGAAGGACGCCATGCAAAAATTGGTGAGAGCCAAATATGTGGAGAAAATTCAAAAGCAAGGGATAAACTCTTTTGCCTTAACGCAAAACGGGCATTCCATTTGCCAACGCTATTTTCCCTCAAAAGTTTTTTGCAAACCTGTGAGAAGTGCAAACGCGCTGGACCGCGTTAACAGAGTAAATTATGAAAGGTTTATTTTTCTCCAATTAAGGTATCAGCTGCAAAGCAAAACAACGGTTAATGAAGTATGTGAAGGATATTTTGCGCCGGACGAAAAAGAAGATCTGGCTGCGCGGGAGCCGTTGGCCGTACAGCAGGTACAAGGCAGTACGATGTCATTTGCGCTGATTACAAAAAGTCAGGAAAGCAGATGGACGATGTATTGCTTTTTCTTTCTGTACGATAAAAACAAGGTTTTTAACGAAACCACAGAAAAAAATATGATGTGGTATTTGCAAAGACGGTATGCAGATTTCCTCCGTACAAACGGGATTGCAATGCCCGAAATGCAATGCAAAGCCGTTTTCATAGCGGACAGTTACGGTTTGATTGCCGAAAGCGTCAGAAAGTCTTTGCAGACAAAACAGCAGAGACAACATCAATACGAGATCAACGGCTTTATGCGCACGCGGGGCGCAATCGTGGAAAGTACATTTGGGTTTTCACCGCTGAATATACACTTTTTAGTAAATGACGGGGACTATTCCCACCTACTTGACAGAATTGTGCAACTGTTAGACGATGACGGTACGCTTTCGTTCCGATTAAATCAAACGCATTGCGGTTGTTGTGTTTTGCCCGAAGGCTCATTTCACCAATACGAGACGGCTTATGCACTGCTCGTATCGGAAAATAGCCGCGGCAAAAACTTTATGAACACCAAAATCTTTCTTGCAGATGACCAAATCCCGTATATTACATATATACGAGACAGGTATATGCCGCAAGAGAGAAAGGCGCGTTTCAAAAACTTTCCCGTGTTACGCACGGATGGAAGTCCGATTTGCCTTGCGTAGTTTTGCAGCCGATTTTTGCAGAAAAAGGGCAAAAAACAAAAGAATTTGCATATATATGTATGTAACCAACACCGACAGATTAAAAAATGAAAGGAGGCATGAAAAATGCCGAAAAGAGTAACACCTGATTTCAGTTATTTGCAAAGGAAAGCGGACGGCGAACCTGAAATTGTTTACGACGGTCAGCCGCTTTGCAGCCCCTTTGTAACCGAGTACGGACATACTGTCTATACCTGTTTTTTAACGGTAAAGGATTATATGGAATTGGTAAAGTGCTCGGAACAAACCGCGCGCCGTACTTTCGCGCAGAAAGACTTCCCATCCTTTGCGTTCGGAAAAACGCTTTTGGTGGAAGTCCACGCGCTGATGGAGTATATGCAACAGGCACACAGCCGCAAGGAAGAGGTTTCGTTTGCGCCGAGTGTGATAGACGCGCGGTACAGGTTTGACAGTACGCGAAAAAGAGTATTTGATAAGCTGTGTGAGCCGATGACTTGTTCTTCCGGGAAAGTCATAAACACTTGCTTTTTAACGGCGAACGATGTAGCGGCGTTGACGGGGCTTGGGCGGTCAACCGTCTACGCACTGTTTCACCGAACGGATTTTCCGACCACCTATATGGCGAGAAAAATGGTTGTGGAAATTCACGCTTTCGTTGACTTTTTCTCAAAGCCCCACAAGTCGCAACAAGGCGCGGCGTAATCCTCTGCGAAAGGAGATTCCTATGAAAAGTGAAAAGTACAAAAACGAAAAAGACAAAAAAGGCAGTGCCGCGCGCTGGAATATAGTCAATAAAGTGGACAAGTAAAATTACGCTGACAGGAGATTTTCAG
>JBJEPR010000175.1:0-11134 GCA_051881335.1 Candidatus Fimenecus sp.
AAGACAAAATGAATGTTGCGCGCCGTACCTGCGGCTATATCGGTTCGCAGTTCTGGAATCAGGGCAGAACGCAGGAAATTAAAGAAAGAGTGTTGCATCTGTAATGCGTTACGGTGCGATAAAAAAACGGGATATTGCCAATGGCATCGGGGTGCGTGTGGTGCTGTTTGTTTCGGGTTGTACGCACCATTGCAAAGGCTGTTTTCAGCCTGAAACCTGGGATTTTCAGTATGGGCAGGACTATACCGTAGAAACGGAAAATGAAATTTTAGAAGCCCTGCGCCCTGATTTCATTGACGGGCTGACCTTGCTCGGCGGTGAGCCGTTTGAGCCGCAAAATCAGGCGGAGCTTGTCAAACTCTTGCGCCGTGTGCGCCGTGAATTGCCGCAAAAAACGGTTTGGGCGTTTTCCGGGTATACCTATGAGGAATTAACAGGGGAAAGCCGTGCCCGCTGTGCCGTGACCGATGAAATGCTGTCCCTTATCGATGTGCTGGTAGACGGGGAATTCGTCGAGGAAAAACGCAATATTTCTCTGCAATTCCGCGGCAGTGAAAATCAACGGCTTATCGATGTGCCGAAAACCCGTGAAAGCGGTAAAATTACTTGGTGGCAAGCGCCTTCGGCGCACAAAGCATAAAACGGATTTTGGGAGTGTGCATATGGAACGACGCGACAAAATTAACTACTATTTGGATTTGGCGGAAATGGTTTCGCAAAGAAGCACCTGCCTGCGGCGGCATTTCGGCGCGGTTTTGGTGCAAAACGACGAGGTGATTTCCACCGGCTACACCGGCGCGCCGCGCGGCAGAAAAAACTGCTCGGATTTAAATTACTGTGTGCGCCAGAGGCTCAATGTACCGCGCGGGGAACGCTATGAGCTTTGCCGCAGTGTCCATGCGGAAGCGAATGCGATTATCAGCACTTCCCGCGACAAAATGCTCGGCAGTACACTGTATTTGGTCGGCATTGAATGCGACACGGGCGATTATGTCGAGAATGCCAGTAGCTGTTCTATGTGCAAACGCCTGATTATCAATGCGGGCATTCAGCATGTGATTATTCGCGATACCAAGGACGATTACAGAATTATCCATGTGCAGAAATGGATTGAAGATGACGAGTCCTTAGACGGTGCGCGCGGCTATTAACAGAGAAAATGCAAAACAAAACCGCTGTGCGTAGGCACGGCGGTTTTTGGCTTTATGTGGATATTTGCATTGTCAATTTTTCGGTATCGGCCTTGTCGGAAAGCAGTAAAACGGCAAAAGCAAACAAAACGGTTTTTATGTCTTGCTTTTCAGAGCAGGTAACCGAAAATTCACATGGCAAAATTTCTTTTCCCGAAAAGGTTGTTAAGGGCTTTTGTATGCAAATTTGCAAATGTGTTCCTGTGGCGCTGGAAATGCTGATTTGACTGCCTTTCCCCATACCGACCGTGATGCTGTTCGGTATACTTTCTAAAACGGTGTCCGTATCGAGAATTCGATATGCGAACGGAAGACCGTCTGCTTGCGCTTTCCCGATGTTTTTGTCTGTGATTAGTAAAACGGATTCTTTCGGCGGCACGGATTTTACACCCTGTCCATTGCAGACAAAAAATACCGAAGCGACCGGCGCAAAATCCGATATTTCCGTTTCATCGGCAAAAATAGCGCCGCCGAAGCGTTCCAAAATCGCGCAAATCTCTTTGGCACACGCTTTATTCTCCGCGCCGGGGAATACAACTGTTACCATTCTCGTCACCCGTAGTAGTATGGCAATTTCTCACGCGTATATACGAACGGTACTTTTTGAAAAAACCTTGTAAAAATGCAAAGAATTTTCCGAAAACCTATTGGAAAGTACGCATTTTTCGATTATAATACAAGAGAATATGAAAAGAGGAGGGAACCGGAATGGCTTCCGACTATTCGGTATCCTTAGCAAAAATTTTAAAGGAATTTTCGTTTGAAGTGCTGTATATGCCTTCCGACGCTTCCGAATTGTCTGTTACCTCGCAGGATGTCAACCGCCCGGGGCTTTTGCTTGCGGGGCGCGATGATTATTTTGACCCCGCGCGCGTACAGATTTTGGGACTTTCGGAGTTGGAATTTTTAAAAACATTAAGCGCCGAACAGCAGGCGCAGGGCTTGGAACGGCTGACTTGCCGCAAACCGCCGTTGATTTTGATTACCCGCAATTTAGAGTGCCCCGAGATTTTGCGCTCGTTGGTGGAAAAATACAAAGTCCCCTTGCTTCGCACGGAGGAGTCCACCTCTGGCTGTATGTCGGCGCTCATCTACTTTTTGAATACCGAGCTTGCCGAACGAATTACCCGCCACGGTGTTTTGGTGGAGGTTTATGGCGAGGGCGTGCTGATTGTCGGCGACAGCGGCGTCGGCAAAAGCGAAACGGCCGTTGAGCTTATCAAACGCGGTCACCGATTGATTGCAGACGACGCGGTGGAAATCCGCAGAGTGTCGAATAAAACGCTTGTCGGCTCTGCACCCGATAATATTCGCCACTTTATCGAACTGCGCGGTATCGGTATCATCAACGCGCGCCGTATTTTCGGTATGGGCGCCGTAAAGCTGACCGAAAAAATCAATATGGTCGTGCAGTTAGAGCCGTGGGATGCAAACAAGGTGTATGACCGTATGGGGCTTGATAACGATTATATCAGCATTATGGGCGTGAAAGTGCCGATGACGGTTGTGCCCGTAAAGCCGGGTCGGAACTTGGCAATTATTATTGAGGTTGCGGCGATGAATAACCGTCAGAAAAAAATGGGTTACAATGCTGCGCGCGAGCTTCTCCATCAACTTGGTATGGACGAAGGCGAGGAAGCCGCAGAGGAAGAATTGGAAATCTGGCAAAATTATTGACAAGTACTTATAAACGGAGGAAACGCATATGTATAGAATCGGTGTGGACTTGGGCGGTACGAATATCGTCGCAGGTGTTGTAGATGAATTTTATAAAATCGTGGCAAAGGCAAAGCGCAAAACCGCTTGCCCGCGTCCGGCAGGGGAGATTTTAGCGGATATTGCCGCCGCGGTAAATGAAGCGGTCAAAACGGCAGGGATTACCTTGGACGAGGTACAGTCCATCGGAATTGGGACGCCCGGTTCTGTCAATAAACGGATGGGCATTATCGAATATGCCAATAATTTGGGATTTGATAAAGTGCCTGCGCGAGATATTTTACAAAAATATTTTGATAAACCAATTTATATTGAGAATGACGCGAACTGTGCCGCACTCGGCGAAGCGGTTGCGGGCGCAGGCGGCAATGTGGAAAACTTTGTTGCCATTACTTTGGGCACCGGCGTCGGTAGCGGTATCATTGTCAACGGGAAAATCGTCAACGGCTGTAACGATGCCGCCGGCGAAATGGGGCACAGCGTAATTGTGGTGGACGGCGAACCGTGCACCTGCGGCAGAAAGGGCTGTTGGGAGGCATATGCTTCCGCAACGGCGCTGGTGCGCCAAACCAAAGCGGCTATGGAGGAGAACAAAGCCTCTTTGATGTGGCAGATTGTGGACGGAGACCTCTCGAAAGTCAACGGCAGAACCGCGTTTGACGGTATGCGTATGGGTGATACGGCGGCGAAACAGGTGGTTGATACCTATATTCGCTATCTTGCGGCGGGCGTGACCAATGTGGTCAATATCTTCCAGCCCGATGTGCTTTGCATCGGCGGCGGTATCGGCTGTGAGGGTGAGCCGTTGCTTGCGCCCCTGCGCGAGTATGTCACAAAAGAACGGTACAGCATTCACTGCGGCAAGCAAACGCAGATTTGCTCCGCGGTTTTGGGCAATGACGCGGGCGTTATCGGCGCGGCACTGTTAGACGAATAAGCATCGGAGGATTTTCGTTTGTTCGAGAAAATTACGGCGGTTGCGGACCGCTTTGGGACCGAATATTACAGGGAGTTTCCGCTTTCTAAGGTAACCAGCTTTCAAACGGGCGGCAATGCCGATATCCTGCTGTTGCCGAATAGTGTGGCGGCGTTGTCTTCGTTGATTTCGGCGTGCCGAGAAAACGATGTGCCGTATGTTGTCATCGGCAACGGCAGTAATCTTTTGGTGTCTGACAAGGGCGTACGCGGGGCGGTTTTGCGCCTTTCGACGCCGATTTCCGAGATTACCTATCTCGGCGACGGGCAAATCTGCTGTGCGGCGGGAGCGCCGCTTACGGCACTTTGTAATTTTGCTTATAAACACAGTCTTTCGGGGTTGGAGTTTGCTTATGGAATTCCCGGCTCTGCGGGCGGCGCGGCGTATATGAATGCGGGCGCTTACGGCGGCGAAATGAAAGATGTTTTAACAAAATGTACCCATATAGCCCCCGACAGCACGGTTGGTAGCTTTTCGGGGGAGGACTTACAGCTCGGTTACCGCAGAAGCGTGTATTCGGGAAAACAGTATTGCATTACCGCGCTGTATTTACAGTTAACACCCGGCGACCCTGCACAGATTAAAGCCGCTATGGACGATAAAATGGCACGCCGTACGGCAAAACAGCCGCTCGAATACCCGAGCGCCGGCAGTACCTTTAAGCGACCGGAGGGGTATTTCGCAGGCGCGCTGATTGAGGAATGCGGTTTAAAGGGCTATTCTATCGGCGGCGCGCAGGTCAGTGAAAAGCACGCAGGCTTTGTGATTAACAAGGGCGGTGCAACCACGGAGGATATTTTGGCGCTGATACGCCATATTCAGAAAACCGTTTTGCGCGAAAAAGGCGTGCAGTTGCAAACAGAAGTGGAATTTATCGGGGAAGTGTAACGATGGAATTGGTAATTGTAACGGGGCTTTCGGGTGCGGGCAAATCCGCCGCAGTGGACGCGTTGGAGGACATCGGCTATTTTTGTGTGGACAATATGCCGCCCGAGCTTATTCCGACTTTTGCGGAGTTGATTTTAAAATCCAAAGAAAAACGCGACTGCGTGGCCGTGGTGGCGGATATTCGTCTCGGCGCTTCGTTTTCTTCGCTGTTTAATGTGCTGGGCGATTTGGAAAATATGAATGTCAAATATAAAATTCTCTTTATCGATGCGGACAATGATGTCATTATGCGCCGCTATCAAGAGACGCGCCGCAAGCATCCGCTTGCCGATATGTTTGACTCGCCCTCGATTGCCGAAGCCATCAGCAAGGAACGCGAAATTTTGTTGCCCGCACGCCAGCGAGCGGATTATATCATCGATACTTCCCAAGTGAAAAGCTCGCAGTTTAAAGAACGCGTGGCGAATTTGTTTATGGACGACGCCGCAAAAGCGATGAAGGTCTATTGCATTTCATTCGGCTTTAAATACGGCGCGCCGAAAGAGGCAGATTTGGTGTTTGATGTGCGGTGTCTGCCGAATCCGTTTTATGTGCCCGAACTGAAAAGCCACACGGGATTAGATGAAGAAGTACGCAAATTTGTGATGAAATTTGACCAAGCACAAGGTTTAAAAACTAAACTTTTGGATTTACTGGATTATCTCTTGCCGCTGTACCGCAGTGAGGGCAAAAGCCAGTTGACCATTGCCGTCGGCTGTACGGGCGGTAAGCACCGTTCTGTGGTGTTTGCAGAGTTGATTAACAAGCATTTGTTGGAAAACGGCGCGTACAGCAGTGTTTTCCACCGCGATATGAACAGGTAACAGATTATGTCATTTTCTTCCGAATTAAAAGAGGAATTATTACATATTGAACCCGAAAACCCGTGCTGTCTTTTAGCAGAAAGCTATGGGCTGATGCTGTTCGGGCGCGCCTTTTCGGGCAAAGAACTTTCCATTTCCACGGAAAATAAAGCCGTTGCCGAAAAATATGCATATCTCGCTGAGCGCCTATGTTTGCATCCGTTGGAACTGCAAAAGCCCTCTGCGAAAAAATATAAGGTTTCCGTGGACGGCGAACAGGACCGCTTGCGTATTCTTGCCGCATTCGGCTGTAACGGCACGGAGCGCGTGCGACGGCTAAACTGGGCGAACATTTCGGAGGATTGTTGCGTTGGTGCGTTTTTGCGCGGGGCATTCCTTGCGTGCGGCACCATCAATTCGCCCGAAAAAAACTATCACTTGGAATTTGTTGTCCCACACTACAATTTAAGTCAGGACTTGCAGAAATTCCTCGAAAACAATGATTTTTCGCCGAAATCGGTGCGCCGCGGCGGGCTTTATGTTCTGTATTTTAAAAAGACCGAGGAAATTCAAAACCTGTTAGGAATTATGGGCGCGTCACGTTTTGTGATGGAATTTATTGATGTGATTGTGTATAAGGATATTCGCAACAATGTGAACCGCCGTTTGAATTTTGAAAGCGCTAACCTGAATAAAACCGTCAATGCGGCGGTACAGCAGATTGAAAGCATTGAAAAACTGCAAAATACAGCCGCGTTCTTGTCTCTGCCCGAAGAATATCGGCAAATCGCAGAACTGCGTATTCAAAACCCCGATTATTCTTTACAGCAAATCGGCGAGGAAATGCAACCGCCGATGTCCCGTTCAGGTGTGAATTACCGACTGAAAAAACTATGCGCGTTGGCGGAAAAGCAACAAAAATAAGGAGGACCGACTATGAAAATTTTAGCCATTGACATTGGTGGCACGGCCATTAAATACGGCGTTGTCAACGAGGATTTTACCATTGAGCAGTCCTTTGAGGTTCCAACCGAGGCGAGCTTAGGCGGTCCGCATTTGATGAACAAAATTATGACCTTTGTCGGCGAATTTGCAGACCGTGTGGACTGTGTCGGCATCAGCACGGCGGGGCAGGTCAACAGCGAGCTCGGCAAAATTATCTTTGCCAGTGAAAATATTCCCAATTATACGGGCATTGAAGTTAAAAAAACCATTCAGAAAAAATACAATCTACCCGTCAAGGTAGAAAACGATGTCAATGCGGCCGCGACTGCGGAAGCGATGTTCGGTGCAGGTAAAGGGTATCAGGACTTTTTATGCCTGACTTACGGTACAGGCGTCGGCGGGGCAATGTGGATTAACAATAAGATTTATACCGGCGAATATTTTTCAGCGGGGGAGTTTGGGCATATTGTTACCCATACAGGCGGTAAAAAATGTACTTGCGGCAACAACGGCTGTTATGAAATGTATGCTTCCACCCGTGCGCTTGTGAACGCTGTGCGTGAGGAAACCGGCAAAGTGCTTACGGGCCGTGAAATTTTTGAACCGGAGAATTTCAGCAATGTCGCAATCCGTGCCATCATTGATAATTGGATTGAGGAAATTGTCGGCGGGCTTATCACCTTGATATTCATTTTCAATCCGCCCTGTATCATTCTCGGCGGCGGTATTATGAATGAGGATTATGTCATTGGGGAAATCGAGCGCCGTATTCACGCGCGCCCGATGCACAGCTGCCGTGCGGTGCAAATTAAAAAAGCGGCAATGAAAAATCAGGCCGGTATGCTCGGCGCCGCGTATCTTGCCAAAGCGGAATTTGAAAAAGAATAAAAGCAGAACATATTTCACGCAAACCGCCTTGAGAGTATCTACTCCCATGGCGGTTTTTAAAATACATTTTGAAATTTCGGTGACTCCGACCCCGATAGGTGCGCAAATTGATATTGAATTTCATATAAGTCTTCTGTGAATTCTTCCGTATTGCCGTTTTCCAGCTTGTCTGAAAGCCCGCGTACAAGAAGCTCCGCGTCGTCCAACTCCCCGTGGTTGACATATGCGCCGAGCCGTACAGCGTAGTGCTCGTAATCATTCAAAAAGGTTTCCAGCTGTGCGGCGGTTTCCGTGGCGTTTTCCTGCTGTGCCGATTGTATCAGCATTTGTGCTTCCGCCTGCATTTTGTCGGAAATTTGATTTAAATCCACATAGCCGAATACCGCAAGCCCGATTGCCAATACTAAGCAAACAACTGCAATTACAATGCGTTTCATTGGTTTTGCCCTCTTTCAATTAAATGCATATTGCCTTTTTTGTCCAGCGTCATCAGCAGGACGTTTTCTTTTTGAATTTTCTTTTTTTGCAGGAGTGCTTGTAGCTTTTGCGTTGTCATATTGCATTCTTTAAATTCCGACTCCAAAATGTGTCCGTCACTGATGACGACACAGGGAATGCCGCTGTCCTCCTCGGTTGCCGCAAGCGCTTTGGCTTTCGGGGTTCGCGCTTCGGGCTTTAACAGCACACTTAATGTGCCGTCGGTTTCCACAATCGCATACTGTACCTCCGAAATATCAAACACATCTTTTTTTCGGAGCGCCTCTAATAAATCGTCCACTGTAAAACGCAACAATTTTAACTGTTTTTGGTCCAATTTCCCATCTCGAATGACAATAATGGAGTTGCCCTGTAAGAGCGTGCGCAGGCGAATGCTTTTGATGCTGAACACGGAAATGAGCACCTCAAACCCAATCAGCAAAAGCACGGGAATGAAAGTGTTAATCAGCGGAATTTGCGTGTCCTGCATCGGAATTACCAATATTTCCGACAGCAAAAGGGTAATCACCAAATCGGCAGGCTGTAATTCGCCGACTTGGCGTTTTCCGAGAATGCGAAAGGTGATTAACACCAAAATATACAGAATAATCGTTCTCAAAAGTGTGATTAGCATTTCTATAACTCCCGCGGATATTATCGGGTATATCATTTGCAGAAACGGTCACAATATTACAGGTGATTTTAATGCAAAATTGGCTGAAGCGCGAAATTGCGCGCGTGACCGTGCGGGAGACAAATCCACCTGCACCCCCTGTGCCGATTGACGAGGATATCGAAAAAAATATTATTTATTTTAAAGAAAAGCTCGGCGCAAGCTTTGATATTTTATATAAGCAGACCACTATCGGTCAAAACAAAGCGTTTTTGATTATGGACGACGGTATGTGTGACAATTTGCTTGTCACACAGCAGGTGGTCAATCCGATTATGACTGCCGACGATATGCCGCAGGACGCGTCTGCACAAATGGCGTATATTCGTGACCAAATCTCCTCAGGGATAGACCAAAAAGAAATATATAACTTAGACGATGCCGTTACCGAGGTGCTTTCAGGTGTTGTTGTTTTGCTTATTGACGGCGCAACCGTCGGTGAGGCGTTCGGTGTGCAGGGCTTCCCGAAACGCGCAGTGGAGGACGCGCAAACCGAGGTGCAGGAGCGCGGCGCGCGTGAGGCGTTTGTAGAGAGCTTTAAGGACAATGTCGCCTTAATTCGCCGCCGTGTGCGGTCTCCTGTAGCAAGATTTGAGATACAGGAGGTTGGCGTAACCAGTAAAACGCGCGTGTGCGTCTGCTATTTTGCCGACCGTGCCGATGCGAACACCGTACACGAGGTGAAAGACCGACTTCAAAAAGCAGAATTGGATGTGGTGTTGGGAGCGGGGTATCTGCGCCCGTTTTTGGAGTCTGATGTCACCTCAATGTTTTCCTCGGTCGGCTCAACAGAGCGGCCGGACATTGCCTGTGCCGAAATGGCGGAGGGCAGAGTGGTGATTTTGGTAGACGGTACGCCGTTTGCACTGGTTGTGCCGTATCTGTTTTTAGAAAATTTTCAGTCGTTAGATGACTACAACCATCGCCCGTATTATTCCGGCTTTATCCGCCTTTTAAAATTTTTGGCATTTGTCGTCAGTGTGTTCTTACCGGGGCTCTATGTAGCGGTATGCACCTTTCACCAAGAGATTTTGCCGACAGCACTACTCTACGATACGGCAATTCAAGAGAGCATTACGCCGTTTCCTGTAATGTTGGAAGCCATTTTTATTCATTTTATTTACGAAATCGTGCGCGAAGCGGGACTTCGGATGCCGAAGTCTGTCGGGCACGCGGTAAGTATCGTCGGCGCACTCGTAATTGGTGACGCGGCGGTTTCTGCCGGACTTATTGCCGCACCGATGCTGATCGTAGTAGCAATGACGGCTATCAGTTCGTTTGTCGTGTCGAAAATTTATTATCCCGTGTCGATTTTGCGTTTTGCCTTTATGGTGATTGGCGGTTTGACCGGCTTTTACGGCATCGTCCTCTGCTTCGGGGTGGTCCTTACGAATATGTGTGCAGTCAAGTCGTTCGGTACGCCGTTTACCGCACCGGTAGCCCCAATGCACCTCGGCGCGCTTATTCGTGATTTCTGGGTGCGTCTTTCCTGGAAAAAACTCGGACAACGCGAATTAAAAATTCAGAATTTAGAAAAATAAAAACCGAAAGAGAGGGAAACGAATGCGCAGTATTCCGAAAATCAGTGTTTGGCAGTTGTTTGCCGTGTTGTTGCTCTCAAGACTTCTCACGCTGTTAACCTATACCACACTCGGTGCTGAAGTGATGCAAAATGCAGATTATTTCCCGTCAGCGGTTTTTTCGGTGCTGTTTATCCTGCTGTTTTCCGTAATGCTGTTTTTGCAAATGCGCTGGTTCCCGAAGCACGATTTGGTGGATATAGCATACTGTGCGTCACCCTTGTTTTCAAAGTGTATTTCGATTTTGTATGCCTTTTTCTTTTTGTTTACCGCACTGGAAACGCTGGCGAGATTGGAGCTGTTTGTCAGCACCGTGATTTTTCCGAATCGTCAAAGCGCATTTTTGGTAATTATTTGTGTTGCCGCAGCGTGCTATGCGGCTTCGTTGGGTGTAGAAGCACTCGGCAGAACGGGCGCGATTTCCTTGGGACTGTTCGTCGCGGTATTTCTGTTTATCATGGTTGCTATGGCAGATGAAATTGATTTTGTGAATTTTTCGCCGATGTTTTACGACGGTGTTTCGCCGAGTCTTTCTGCGGGCTTGGCGGCGGCGACGCGCAGTGCGGAAATTATGATGTTTTCAGCAATGCTGCCGCAGGTGACCGGCAATACAAAAAAAGCCTACGGCGTATGGCTCGCCGCATTCCTCGGCAGTACCTTGCTCGTATTTTTCTTTGTGTTCGGCGGCTTGGGGTACTTTGCGTTGACCCAGTTGTTCCCGATTCACGCCGTCGCCGTGTTATCCGAAATCAGTGTGTTTCAGCGATTTGATGTTCTTCTGACGGGAATTTGGATTTTAAGTGCCTTTGTGAAAATCAGTTTCCTGTTGTACCTTGTGTCCGCACATTTAGAAAAATCGTTTCGTCCCGAATGGAAAAACCGCTATATCATAGCGTCGGGTATTGTGATTGCTGTGGTGCAGATTTTCTTTGCAAAGAATTTTTCCGATTATTTCTATA
>JBJEPR010000176.1:0-11060 GCA_051881335.1 Candidatus Fimenecus sp.
AAGGGCAGTATGGCATTGGCGCACAACGGCAATCTGACCAACTCCGCAGAACTGCGCGAGGCGCTCGAAATGAACGGCTCGATTTTCCATTCGACCAGCGACACGGAAGTTATCTCCTACATCATCACCAAAGAGCGCATTTCCGCGCCGTCTATTGAAGCGGCGGTCTTTTCGGCAATGTACCGCTTAAAAGGCGCGTATTCCTTAATTATTATGTCCCCCTCCAAGCTGATTGCGGCGCGTGACCCGCTGGGCTTCCGCCCCTTATGCATCGGCAAAAAGGACGGGCAAATCATTTTTGCTTCGGAAACCTGCGCGCTCAACACCTTAGGTGCAGAATATGTGCGTGATGTGCGCCCCGGCGAAATTGTTGTGGTCGACAAATACGGTATGCGCTCCATTGAAGGGCACTGCACCGACTGCAAAAAGGCGCTTTGCGTATTTGAATATATCTATTTCGCCCGTCCGGACTCGGAAATCGAGGGTTGCTCGGTGCATTTGGCGCGCCAAAAAGCAGGCGCGTTTCTTGCAAAACAGCACCCCGTTGAGGCAGATGTCGTCGTCGGCGTGCCCGATTCGGGGCTGGACGCCGCGTTGGGCTATGCCAAAGAATCGGGTATCCCCTACGGGCTTGGGTTTATCAAAAATAAATATATCGGGCGTTCGTTCATTCAGCCCACGCAAGCCCAGCGCGAAAGCGATGTGCGCATTAAACTGAATGTCGTGCCCTCCACCGTCAAAGGCAAGCGCGTGGTCATGATTGACGACTCGATTGTGCGCGGGACAACCTCGGCGCGCATTGTCAAGCAGCTGCGCGAGGCAGGCGCGAAAGAGGTGCATGTGCGCGTTTCCGCGCCGCCGTTTCGGCATGCATGCTATTTCGGCGTGGATATTGACTCGGCGGAAAACTTAATTGCCAACAGCCACTCCGTAGAAGAAATTTGCGAAATCATCGGGGCGGACTCGTTGGGCTATTTGAGCGAAGAAAATGTTTTACATTTGGCGGACGGCTGTCCGCTGGATTTGTGCGCGGCTTGCTTTAACGGCGATTACCCCGTAGAGCCGCCCAAGAAAAATGCAAAATCTAAATTTGAAACCAAATTGAGTGAAAAACACGCGGGAGGCGACGAATAATATGGAAAGCAGTTTTTCGGAAAGCTACAAGGCGGCGGGCGTGGATATTACCGCCGGCTATAAATCGGTGGAACTGATGAAACAGCATATCAAACGCACCTTAACCCCGGGCGCAATGTCCGATATCGGCGGTTTCGGCGGGCTGTTTTTGCCGGATTTAAGCGGTATGCAAAATCCCGTGCTCGTCAGCGGTACGGACGGCGTCGGTACAAAGCTCAAAATCGCAATGCTTCTTGACAAGCACGACACCATCGGCATTGACTGTGTGGCAATGTGCGTCAACGATGTCATTTGCTGTGGAGCAAAACCACTGTTTTTCCTCGATTACATTGCCTGCGGGAAAAACATTCCCGAAAAAATTGCCGCTATCGTTTCGGGTGTGGCAGAGGGCTGTGTGCAGGCAGGCTGTGCGCTTATCGGCGGCGAAACCGCCGAGCACCCCGGTATGATGGCGGAGGACGACTATGACCTTGCGGGCTTTACCGTAGGCGTTGTGGACCGCGACAAGATTTTTGACAACAATACCGTGAAAGCGGGCGATGCGATTATCGCCCTGCCCTCGACAGGCGTACATTCCAACGGATTTTCGCTCGTGCGCAAGGTGTTTGATGTTGAAAATAAAGATATGAACATCTATTCCGACGAATTGGGCAAAACCGTGGGTGAGGCGCTCTTAACCCCGACCAAAATTTATGTCAAACCCGTTTTGGCGCTTGCAGAAAAAGTCAATATCAAAGCGGTTTCGCACATCACGGGCGGCGGCTTCTATGAAAATATTCCGAGAAGTTTGCCCGACGGCTTTACCGCGCAAATCGACCGCAAGGCGCTTCGGATTTTGCCGATTTTCGACCTGTTGCAAAAGACGGGCAATATCCCCGAACGCGATATGTTCAACACCTACAATATGGGCGTCGGTATGAGTTTAGTGGTGGACAGCGACAAGGCAGACGAGGCGTTGCAAATCCTCAAAGCAAACGGCGAGGACGCGTATTTGATTGGCGAAATCACAAAGAGCGACGCAGGCGTGGTGATTGCGTAATGAAAAACATTGTAGTCTTGGTTTCGGGCGGCGGCACGAATTTGCAGGCGCTCATAGACGCCGAACACCGCGGCGAAATCCCGAACGGCAAAATCACCTGCGTGATTTCCTCGAAAGCGGACGCCTATGCGCTGGAACGCGCCAAACAAAACAACATTAAAACCCGTGTGCTTGTGCGCAAAGACTATTCGGACATTGCCGCGTATTCGCGCGCGATGGTCGAGGCGTTGCAGGCAGAGAACGCCGATTTGGTGATATATGCGGGCTTTATGACGATTTTGGACGAGCAGGTCACCACCGCATTCCCCTATAAAATGATGAATGTGCACCCCGCGCTAATCCCCTCATTCTGCGGCAAGGGCTATTACGGCTTGCGCGTGCACGAGGAGGTTTTGCGGCGCGGCGTCAAGGTAACGGGCGCAACCGTACATTTTGTCACCGAGGTTTGTGACGGCGGGCCGATTATTTTACAGGCGGCAGTGCCGGTGTTAGAAACCGACACCCCTGAAAGTTTACAGCGGCGCGTGATGGAAGAATGCGAGTGGAAGCTCCTGCCGAAAGCCGCGGCGCTGTTTTGCGACGGCAAAATCACCGTGAAAGACGGAAAAACACATATAGAATCGTGAGGGTTACAGTATGAAAACATTCGATATTCAAAAGCTCCTTTCCGAAAACGCTTACCCCGGGCGCGGGATTATCCTCGGCAAAAGCCCCGACGGCAAAAACGCTGTAATCGCCTATTTCATTATGGGCAGAAGCGTCAATTCCCGCAATCGCGTGTTTGAAGCAACGGCGGACGGCATTCGCACCAAGGCGTTTGACGAGTCGAAACTCTCCGACCCGCATTTAATTATCTATTCCCCCGTGCGCGTGCTCGGCAACAAAACAATTGTCACAAACGGCGACCAAACCGATACCATTTACGCGGGTATGGATTGCCAGCAAACCTTTGAGCAATCCTTGCGTTGCCGCGAATATGAGGACGATGCGCCGAACTACACCCCGCGCATTTCGGGCATTGTGCACCGCGAAAACGGTGCGATGAACTATGCGCTGTCGATTTTGAAATCCGCCGACGGCAACCCCGACAGCGTACACCGCTTTACATTCGGTTACGAAAATCCCGTGAACGGCGAGGGGCATTTTATCCACACCTATATGGGTGACGGCAACCCCCTGCCCTCTTTCGAAGGCGAGCCCGAAAAAATTACGGTGGAAAACGATATTGATGTGTTCACCAATCTGCTTTGGGACAATTTGAACGAGGACAACAAAGTGTCCTTGTTTGTGCGCTATATTGATTTGGAAAGCGGCAAAGCGACGGACCGCATTGTCAACAAAAACAAATAACGGAGGGTGAAAATGAAAGAATTGGAACTGAAATACGGCTGTAACCCCAACCAAAAGCCGTCTAAAATTTTTATGCAGGGTGAAAAAGACCTGCCGATTACCGTTTTGAACGGCAAACCCGGCTACATCAACTTTTTAGACGCATTCAACAGCTGGCAACTTGTGAAAGAGTTAAAAGCAGCGCTCGGGCTTCCCGCGGCGGCATCGTTTAAGCATGTCAGCCCCGCAGGCGCGGCGGTCGGTCTGCCGCTGTCGGACACTTTAAAGAAAATCTACTGGGTAGACGATTTGGAGCTTTCCTCGCTCGCCTGTGCGTATGCCAGAGCCCGCGGTGCGGACAGAATGTCCTCCTTCGGTGATTGGATTGCGCTTTCCGATGTTTGCGATGTGCCTACCGCGAAACTGATTGCGCGCGAGGTTTCCGACGGCATCATTGCCCCCGGATATGAGCCCGAAGCACTCGAAATCCTCAAAGGCAAACGCAAAGGTACATACAACATTGTCGAAATTGATGCAAACTATGTGCCTGCCCCCGTCGAGCACAAAGATGTGTTCGGCATCACCTTTGAACAAGGGCGCAACGAACTGAAAATCGACGAAAATTCGCTCACGAATTTGGTGACCGAAAACAAAAATCTTCCGGAATCGGCAAAACGCGATTTGGTGATTGCACTCATCACCTTAAAATACACGCAATCGAACTCCGTTTGCTATGCCAAAGACGGGCAGACCATCGGCGTGGGCGCAGGGCAACAGTCGCGTATTCACTGCACGCGCCTTGCGGGCAACAAAGCGGATATTTGGCATTTGCGCCAGCACCCGAAGGTGCTTGCCCTCGATTTTATTGACACCATTGCGCGCCCCAACCGCGACAACGCGATTGATGTGTATATCTCGGACGAATACGAAGATGTCATCGGTGACGATGTGTGGCAGAACACCTTTAAAACCCGTCCCGAACCGCTGACAAGAGAAGAAAAGAAAGCGTGGCTTTCAAAGTTTTCTGATGTTTCTTTAGGCTCGGACGCGTTCTTCCCGTTTGATGACAACATCGAGCGCGCCAGAAGAAGCGGCGTGTCCTATATCGTACAGCCGGGCGGCTCTATCCGTGACGATATCGTCATTGACTGCTGCAACAAATACGGCATTGCCATGGCATTTACGGGCATCCGCCTGTTCCATCATTAAAATCCTTTCCGCTCTCGCAAAACGGGGGCGGAAAAGCCATATAAAAACAAACTTGTAAGAGGTAACGCGTATGAAAATTTTGGTTGTCGGCGGCGGCGGCCGCGAGCACGCCATTATTAAGAAACTGAAAGAAAATCCGCAGGTGACGGAAATTTTTGCCTGCCCCGGCAACGGCGGTATTGCAAAAGATGCCACTTGTGTAGACATCGGCGCAAAGGATTTGGAAAAAATCGCCGACTTCGCCGTGGAAAATCAAATCGATTTTTGCGTGGTCGCGCCCGATGACCCGTTGGTGCTTGGGTGTGTGGATTTGCTCGAATCCAAGGGCATTGGGTGCTTCGGCCCTGATAAAAAGGCGGCGATTTTGGAAGGCAGTAAGGTTTTCTCCAAAAACCTGATGAAGAAATACAACATTCCGACCGCGCGCTACGAGGTATTTGACAGCGCGGCGGCGGCAATGGACTACATCAAAGCGCAAAACGAGTTCCCCACCGTCATTAAAGCAGACGGCTTGGCTTTGGGCAAAGGCGTAATTATCGCCGAAACGCTCGAAGCAGCGGAAGACGCCGTCAAATCCATTATGGAGGACAAAAAGTTCGGCGACAGCGGCAATCACATTGTGGTTGAGGAATTTTTGACGGGCCCCGAAGTTTCGGTACTTTCGTTTACCGACGGCAAAACGGTTGTGCCGATGGTTTCTTCTATGGACCACAAGCGTGCGCTGGACGGCGACAAGGGTTTAAACACAGGCGGTATGGGCACGGTTGCGCCCAACCCCTATTACACGGACGAAATCGCCAAAGCATGTATGGAAACGATTTTTCTGCCGACCATGCGCGCAATGAACGCGGAGGGCAGAACATTCAAAGGCTGTTTATACTTCGGGCTGATGCTCACCCCGAAAGGCCCGAAGGTCATTGAATACAACTGCCGCTTCGGCGACCCCGAAACACAAGTGGTTCTACCGCTTTTAAAAACGGATTTGTTGACCGTGATGCAGGCGGTGCACGATGAAACGCTGTCCGACTTAACCGTTGAATTCGCAAAGGAAAGCGCGGCGTGCGTGATTGTCGCTTCGGGCGGTTACCCCGAAAGTTACCAAAAAGGTTGCCTGATGGATTTCGGAAACGCTGAAAACTTGCCCGATGTCACCGTGTACCATGCGGGTACGGCGCTTCGTGACGGCAAACTCGTCACATCGGGCGGCAGAGTGTTAGGTGTGACCGCAACCGGTGCGGATTTGCCTGCGGCACTTCGCAAAGCCTATGCGGCCGTAAACGAAATCACCTTCGACGGTGCGTTTTGCCGAAAGGACATCGGTGCGCGCGCATTACAGGCGTTAGAAAATTAAGGGAGGCGCAAAATGGTTTACCGTATTTATGTGGAAAAGAAAAAGCAGTTTGCCGACGAAGCAAAAACCCTGCTTTCCGATATTCGTTCGCTGTTGATGATTGACAGCGTAACCGATGTGCGGCTGTTTAACCGCTACGATGTGGAGAATATTGACGAGGATTTATTCAAGGCGTGCGAAAAAACCGTGTTTTCCGAGCCCCAGCTCGACAATACCTATGCGCATCTGCCGCAGACGGACAGCGCCGTGTTTGCCACGGAATATCTGCCCGGGCAGTTTGACCAGCGTGCGGACTCCTGCGCACAGTGTATTCAAATCGTCTCACAGGGCGACAAGCCGACGGTGCGTACCGCAAAAGTCTATATGATTTTCGGCAAAGTCAGCCCCGCCGAACTTGCCGCGATTAAAAAATATGTTATCAACCCCGTGGAAAGCCGCGAAGCGTCGCTGGACCGCGTGGAAACCTTGAATATTCCGTACACCATTCCGACCGAAGTGGAAACCTTGACAGGCTTTACAGCCCTTACCAAAACAGAATTGGCGGAATTTGTGCAGAAATACGCCCTTGCGATGGACAATGCGGACATTGCATTTTGTCAGGACTATTTCAAAAGCGAGCACCGCGACCCGACCATTACCGAAATCCGTATGATTGACACCTATTGGTCGGACCACTGCCGCCACACCACCTTTTTGACCACGATTGACGGTGCCGAAATCGAAGACCCGTCTGTAAAAGCGGCGTATGACCGCTATGTTGCCATTCGCAAGGAATTGGGGCGTACCAAGCCGCAGAATTTAATGGACCTTGCGACCATCGGCGCACGCTATTTAAAGCACACGGGGCAGTTAAAGAATTTGGACGAGTCCGAAGAAATCAACGCCTGCACCGTGAAAATCAAAGTCGATGTGGACGGCGTTGACGAAGACTGGCTGTTCTTATTTAAAAACGAAACCCACAACCACCCGACCGAAATTGAGCCGTTCGGCGGCGCGGCGACCTGCATCGGCGGCGCCATTCGCGACCCGCTTTCAGGCCGCGGCTATGTGTATCAGGCCATGCGCGTCACGGGCGCGGCTGACCCCTTGAAGCCCGTAAAAGACACGATGACCGGCAAACTGCCGCAAAGAAAACTCGTCACCACCGCGGCGGCAGGGTATAGCTCCTACGGCAACCAAATCGGGCTTGCCACAGGGCAGGTGGACGAAATCTACCACGAGGGCTATGTTGCCAAGCGTATGGAAATCGGCGCGGTTGTCGGCGCGGCACCCGCGAAAAATGTACGCCGCGAAGTGCCCGCCCCCGGCGATATTGTTGTGCTGTTGGGCGGCAGAACCGGCCGTGACGGTTGCGGCGGCGCGACAGGTTCTTCCAAATCGCACAAACTGTCCTCTTTGGAGCAATGCGGTGCGGAAGTCCAAAAGGGTAATGCCCCCGAAGAACGCAAACTGCAAAGACTGTTCCGCAATCCCGACGCAACCAAATTGATTAAGCGTTGCAACGATTTCGGTGCAGGCGGTGTTTCCGTTGCGATTGGTGAACTTGCGGACGGCTTACACATTGATTTAAACAAAGTTCCGAAGAAATACGAGGGCTTGGACGGCACGGAACTTGCGATTTCCGAATCGCAGGAGCGTATGGCGGTTGTACTCGCACCCGAAGATGTGGACGCATTCTGCGCGCTTGCGGCGGAGGAAAATCTCGAATCCACCGTGGTGGCAACAGTAGTCGCTGAGCCCAGACTTACGATGGAATGGAACGGCAAAACGATTGTCGATATTTCCCGCGAATTCTTAAACTCCAACGGTGCGGAAAAGCACACCCGCATTGCGGTTTCCGCTTTCCCGACGGTGGAAAGACAAGTCGAGGGCAAAACCAACGCGGACAAATTCCGTGCACTCGCCTCCGATTTGAATATCTGCTCAAAACGCGGTCTTTCGGAACGCTTTGACTCGACCATCGGTGCAAACACGGTGCTGATGCCGTTCGGCGGCAAATATCAGTTAACGCCCGCGCAAAGTATGGCAGCGAAAATCCCCGTATTGCACGGTGACACCAAAACCTGCTCCGTGATGGCGTGGGGCTACAACCCCTTTATCACCGAGAAAAACCAATATCTCGGTGCGTATCTTGCGGTGGTGGAATCGGTTTCCAAACTGATTGCCACAGGCGCAGACCTTGAAACCTGCTACCTCACCTTCCAAGAATATTTTGAGCGTATGACCGAGGACGCGTCCCGTTGGGGCAAGCCTGCGGCGGCGCTGTTGGGCGCGTTAACCGCGCAGTTGGAATTAGGGATTGCCTCTATCGGCGGCAAGGACTCGATGAGCGGTACATTTGAAGATATTGATGTGCCCCCGACGCTCGTGTCCTTTGCGGTGTCTGTCTGCAACAGCGACAACATCATCTCCCCCGAATTCAAACTCCCCGGCTCGAAAGTCTACTACCTTGCGCCGAAGAAAAATGCCGACGGCACCTTGGACACCGAAAGCCTGCTTTCCGTTTACAAAACCGTGTCGGATTTAATCGCGCAGAAAAAAGTGCTTTCCGCCTTTACGCCCACTTACGGTGGCATTGCCGAGGGCTTAATGAAAGCCGCGTTCGGCAATCATATCGGCTTTAAACTCGACCGTGCATTCGCGCAGGACGCTTTGTATGCCTACGATTACGGCGCATTTGTATTTGAGGCGACAGAGGAATTGGAGGGCTTCACGGTCTTGGGCGAAACCACCTATGACTATGCGCTAAAAATCGGCATTGAAACGATTGATTTGCAAGAAATCTGCGACATTTACGAAAACAAACTCGAAAGCGTATTCGCCTGCAACATCGAAACGGACAAAACCCCGATTGCGCCGCTTGAATACAAAGCCGAAAACCGCGTTGCACCGAAAATCGGCGTGGCGCGCCCGAAAGTGCTTATCCCCGTATTCCCCGGCACAAACTGCGAATATGACACCGCCCGCGCGCTTACCCGCGCAGGGGCTGACCCGAAAATTATGGTCATTCGCAACCTGTCGGCAAAGGATATTGCGGACAGCGTAGCAGCATTCGCAAAAGAACTCACTGACGCGCAAATCGTGTTTATCCCCGGCGGGTTCTCCGGTGGTGACGAGCCCGACGGCAGCGGCAAATTCATCACGGCATTCTTCCGCAACCCCGCAATCAAAGAAGAAGTCCACAAGCTGCTAAAACAGCGTGACGGCTTGATGGCGGGTATCTGCAACGGCTTCCAGGCGCTTATCAAATTGGGGCTTGTGCCGTACGGCGAGATTATCGAGGCAAACGCCGACACGCCGACCTTAACCTTTAACACGATTGGCAGACACCAATCGCGCCTTGTAAACACCCGCGTCGCATCAAACAAATCCCCGTGGCTTTCCGCAAGTAAGGTTGGTGACATACACACGGTTGCCATTTCCCACGGCGAAGGGCGTTTCGTCTGCCCGAAAGATTTAATCGGCACGCTGATTGAAAACGGACAGATTGCCACGCAGTATGTGGACGAAAACGGACAGCCGACGATGAACATTCGCTACAATCCCAACGGCTCTTTGCTTGCCGTCGAGGGCATCACCTCGCCCGACGGCAGAGTGTTCGGCAAAATGGGGCACTCCGAGCGTTTCTCCGACAATGTTTACAAAAATGTCGAGGGCAACAAGGACAACGGTATGTTCAAAAACGCGGTGGAATATTTTAAGGTTTAAGATTTATTACACGAAAAAACGACCGAGAGGCAAATGCCTTTCGGTCGTTTTGCATTTTAGCGGTTATTTCCCGATTTTTAATTCCTTGAAAAATATATCCTGTATCAATCGAAAAGTAAAACTCAATAAAAAAGTCATCATTCTCCGTTCCTCGACTTATCCATATCAAACCCGATTTGCCAAAAGCACATATCCATCAATTTCATCGGTGTATATAAATCCAACGGAATTTCCATTTTTGCACAAGCACTGTTTATAATGCTTTCATATTTAATAAAGTAATCCCACAAGCCTGTCAAAGATTCTGCGTTGAATGTTGCTGAAATCCCGTATTTCTTGACCGCATTTTTAAAATAGCGGTCATAAGCCGGTACGCAACCGAATATTCCAAGCAAAATTTTTGTGACCAATGTATCGGAAACTTTATGTTCTCCATACCCATTGCACACCATTTCTGCCGCTTGCATCACCAAATCAATATTCGGTACATTTTCCGTAAAAAGTGCGGCATACTCTACGGTGCAAAGTTTTGCAACAACCTCTTTATGAATCAAATAGTCATTTTGAAATAAAAAAGAATTGCGAAGCATTCCCCAACTTGCTAAATACCAAGCCAAATGCAAACACAAATATTCTGTTTTAGACGGATCAGACCAATTTTCAGCAAACGCGCGCCGACAATGTTCCCAAGACAAATAGCGGGTATGTTCCCCTTGTTTTGTTGTGCAATTATACTTTTGAATTTCCGAAACAGCAGTTTGTATATCTAATGTGCAAATTTGTGGTTTTGACCGGTGATGTTCGGCACGATTTAAAATTGCAGTACCGTGATTGCTTTTTTGCGGCTCAATGGATTTTTTTATAAAAATAACGCTTTCCTGTTGTATATCCGCGTGCGCATTGTATCCTGCATAATACCAACTCTTACTTTGATGATGGTATGCACCGTTATCCCACCATTCAAGACGATGAAAAGCCGTTTCCGGTAGTTTGTCTATTCCGCAAATTTGCGCAATTTCAGCAAAAGATAATTGTACTCTCTCTTTCCCGCAATCGCACAAATAATCTTGTAATGCCTGATATTTATAAGCACGCATACAAAGTTCCTTCCCCGTTTTTTCATAGTTTAGCACTATTGCTTTTAATTGTCTATCACACCCTACGCAAAAAGTCCTATTTTTTGGACTTATACAGACCGTTTTGTGCAAAACTCCCGCCGTTTCTTAAATTCGGAATGAATTGCACCCCATTTGTTAGACAAGTATGGTATACTATCTAACAAGTGGGGTG
>JBJEPR010000177.1:0-11035 GCA_051881335.1 Candidatus Fimenecus sp.
ACTGTATGGTGGAAAGCGGTATGTATGTGTCGGGCAATGTGCGGAATTCAGCTCCGCAGGAGATTGTCTTTTCGGAAAACGGACAGATTTGCCCTGCATCCGAAACCATAGACCCGATTTTTTTAGCCGCTTTCGGACGGGCTTTGGGTGGCTGCGATTTCGGGAAAAAGGTTGGGATTTTATGTGACGGCAGTGCGGCGGCTGTGGCGGCATCGCAAATTGCGGTCGGTGCATTGTCTGCACAAGGCGGCAGGGTTTGGTGCTTCGGCAAGGGCTTTTTGCCGCAACTGCATTTTTACACCGCTTTCTGCGATTTGCAAGCAGGGATTTTTCTTTGCCTGCGCGGCGGACGGCTGTGTCTGCACCTTTTTGCCGCAGGCGGACTTTTGCTGTCGGGTGCGCAGACGGCGGCGCTGACTACGCGCCTGCAAATCGGCGACTTTCCTGTGCCGGTGCCCGAAAACTGCCGTATGCGTGCCGATATGCACGATATGCAGACAATGTATTTGCGGGAATTACTGCACGAGGCGGGGGAGGTGCTCGACGGGCAATCCGTTCGTGTGCAGTGCCCGAACGAGGAAATTACGATGCTTTTAGAAGACGCACTTTACCGTCTGCACGCGGCTTCGGGCGACGAAATCACCCTGCGGCTTTCCTATGACGGCACGCGTGTGACCGCCTTTCACCGCGAATGCGGGTATTTGCCGCACGAACGGTTGCTGGCGCTTTGCTGTAATGCCGTGTTCCAAAGCGGACAGGATGTCGCCCTTTGTGCGGATGCCCCGTTTGCGTTGGAGCAGTTTGCCGCCGAAAACGGGCGGCGTGTTTTGCATTATTCCGCAATGCCGAACGCCGAGACGGACGAACAGACGCGTACGCTTGCGCGGGCGCAACTATATGTGCGCGATGGGCTGTTTTTGTGTATGCGGTTGCTCGGTATTTTACAGCAAAGCGGCAAAAGCCTTGCACAATTACACAAAGAATTGCCGGAATTTTTTGTGCGGCGAAAAACCGTGCCTGTGCAGCTGCCGACCGAAGAAGTTTTACACATCTTGCATTTGCCGCATACCGAGCTTCGCGACGAGGGCATTGTTTGGCAAAATGCGGACGGCCGTGTTTTGATTACACCGCAGTCCGGCGGCAAGCGCTTGCGTATTTTGGCGGAGAGTGCGCGCTTTGAAACGGCAAAGGCGCTTTGCGAGGAAGTGGAGGAAAGACTGACAAAACATTGACACCGAGGGAAATTAAGAGTATTATTATACAATAACTATAATCGGTATCTGTGTGAAAACGGCATTATAGATACAAACATTGGACTTTCACCTGCTTTTTGTGCTTGAAAGCAGGGTTACATAAACACAATACGATTTTACGCAATAAGGAGAAGCTGAATGGCAAAACAAATGAAAGAACAGCCTTTACAGCCTGCACAAAAGCCCGAAAAATCGCGGCAAAACGGTGCGGGTAAAGGCAAGACTGCCCAAAAGAACGGTGCGCAGTCGAAAAAACAACCCAAAACGCAAAAGACGGCAATGCAGGGCTTCAGTGAATCTGCGGCAGGGCAACAGCAGAAACGCTATTACAACAGCCTGAAAAATGCAAATTCGAACAAAACAACCAAGCGAAAACCTTCCGGCGGGAAAACGCGGCAAAAGAAGCCGGCGCCGCCCTTGAAAATTGCCTTTTTGGGAGGGCTTAACGAGGTCGGCAAAAATATGACGCTCTACGAGTGCGACGGCGATATGCTGCTTGTGGACTGCGGGCTGGCGTTTCCCGACCCCGAAATGTTCGGCGTGGATTTGGTCATTCCCGATTTTACCTATGTGCTTGAAAATGCAGATAAAATCAAAGGTATTTTAATTACCCACGGGCACGAGGACCACATCGGCGGCTTGGCCTATTTATTGAAAGATTTAAATATTCCTGTCTACTCTACGCGCCTGACTATCGGTTTGATTGAGGGGAAACTGCGTGAGCACAAAATTTTGGACAAATGCAATTTGAATGTGATAAAGCCCGGCGACAAGGTCAAACTCGGCTGTTTTGAAACCGAGTTTATCCATGTCAACCACTCTATCCCCGACGCGGTGGCGCTTGCTATCAATACCCCCGCGGGTACGGTGGTGCAAACAGGTGACTTTAAAATTGATACCACACCCATTGACGGCGGCGTGATCGATTTGGCGCGGCTGTCCGCTATCGGCGAAGAAGGCGTGCTGTGCCTTTTGTCCGACTCTACCAATGCCGTAAAGCCCGGCTTTACCGAAAGTGAACGCAAGGTCGGCGAAACCTTTGAGGTGCAGTTCCGTAAAGCGGGAACGCGCCGCTTGATTGTGGCAACCTTTGCGTCCAATATCCATCGCGTGCAGCAGATTATCAATGTTGCCGAGCGTTTGGGGCGCAAGGTGGCGCTTTCGGGCAGAAGCCTGGAAAATGTGGTGTCCGTTGCAGCGGAACTTGGGTATATCAATGTGCCTGAGGGTATTTTGGTCGGGATTGACAGTATCAACCGCTATCCACCCGAAAAGCTCGTTTTGATTACCACGGGCAGTCAAGGAGAGCCGATGTCCGCGCTCTATCGTATGGCGTTTTCCGAGCATCGCCGTGTGGAAATCGGGCCGAACGATTATGTGATTATCTCCGCAACGCCTATTCCCGGCAATGAAAAAATGGTCGGGAAAGTGGTGGACGAACTGTTAAAACAGGGTGCGGAGGTCGTATATGAAAAAATGTACGATGTCCATGTTTCGGGGCACGCCTGCCAAGAAGAGCTTAAACTGATGATGAGCCTTGTCAAACCGAAGTATTTTATTCCCGTGCACGGCGAGCAAAAGCATTTGCAAAAGCATGCGGCGCTCGCGCGTACGATGGGAATTCCGGACGGCAATATCCTGCTTGCCGATAACGGCAAGGAGGTAGAAATTACCGACGAAAAAATCCGCATTTCGGGAGAAGTGCCTGCCGGTATGGTCTTTGTGGACGGCAGCGGCGTCGGCGATGTCGGCTCAGTGGTATTGCGAGACCGCAAACGCCTTGCCGAGGACGGTATTATCATTATTGCCGCGACGATTGATAAGGAAACGGGTGAGGTGGTTTCCGGACCCGATGTTGTGACGCGCGGTTTTGTGTATGTGCGCGAATCCGAACAGTTAATGGAGGAATCGCGCCGCTTGTGCGAAAGTGTACTTGCGGACTGTATGTACGAACGCGTGCGTGATTTCGGCACAATCCGCAACCGTCTTCGCGACGAAATTTCGCGCCTGACCTTTACGCGCACCAAACGCAGTCCGATGGTTCTGCCGATTTTAATGGAGGTGTAAGACTTGAAAGCCGGTCGTGCAATCCGCACATATCCGCTGAGCTTTGCGTTGATTTTGCTCTCGGCGGTATTTTGTATCGTCACCGTCTTTTTCGATTGGCGCGTGGCACTGTCCGAGGCGTGTCTGCTTTTGGTGTTTACCGTAGCGGCGGCGCTCAAAGCACGGCACGATTTTAAAGTCATTCGCAAAACGGTTGCATCTATCAATGCGTCGCTTTCTGCGGAGGAAAATTCGTCTTTGACCAATTTTCCGTTGCCGGTTGCCGTGTTTGACAGCAGTGACCGCGTGGTTTGGTATAATCAAAAATTCAACAATGCCGTCTTGGCCGAAATGCATCCGCAAAGCGATGAAATCGGGCAGTTTACAGGCGGCAAGGGGTTACAGCAAATCCGCGAAAAGACCGTGTTCCCCGTCAAACTCGGCACAAAAGAATATACCGTTTATTTCAGTCATATTACCTGTTCGGGGCGGCAGTCCTATGTATTGATTTACACCGAGGATACCGTCTTAAAGCAAACTGCGGCGGCTTATAAACTTGAAAAACCCGCCGTAGTGCTGTTGGCGGTGGACAGCGCCGACGAAATCTACCGTGCCTATAAAGAAACCGAATATGCGGAGATTTTGGGCGATGCAGAGCGTATGACCGAGATTTGGCTGTCGGAGTTTGACGGCGTGTTTCGCAAGCTTTCCAGCGGCAGATTTTTTGCGGTTGCACCTGAGGTGGAACTTCGCAAAATGATTGCCTGCAAATTTAATATTTTAGAGCGCGTTCGCGCCTATACATATAACGGTGCGTCGGTGGGCATTACGCTGTCGGTCGGCGCGGGGCGCGGGGACACGCTTTCCGATGCGGAAAGCAATGCGCGCCAGGCATTTGATATGGCGCTCGGCCGCGGCGGCGACCAAGCGGTGCTAAAGGGCGCGGACGAAAGCTATCAGTTTTTCGGCGGCGTTTCCAAGGGCGTTGAAAAACGTACGAAGGTGCGTTCGCGCGTCGTGGCGAACGCGCTCGGCGAGCTTTTGCAAACCGCCGAAAATGTCCTCGTGATGGGGCATAAGTTTTCGGATTTGGACAGTGTCGGCGCGGCAATCGGGATGTGCAAGGCGGCAACGGCGCTCGGCAAATCCGCGAAAATTGCGGTCAACGAAAAAACTACGCTTGCGCAACCTCTAATCTCTTATATGCGCGTACAGGGTGCGGATATTTTCGTGTCGCCCGAAGCGGCAGAGCATATGCTGACGGAAAAATCGCTTTTGATTGTCGTAGATACCCATAAGACCGGTTTTGTTGAATCACCGGAGCTCTACGCGAAGGCACCGCAGGTTGTGGTCATTGATCACCACAGAAAAAATGTAGATTATATTCAAAATGCGGTTATTTTCTACCACGAGCCGCACGCGTCCTCGACCTGTGAATTGGTGACGGAACTGTTGCAGTATATCGGCAAAAAGCCGCTCATTTCCCCGATAGAAGCCAACGCGTTGCTTTCGGGGATTATGCTGGATACCAAGGAATTTGTCCTGCGCACGGGCGTACGCACCTTTGAGGCGGCGGCGTATTTGCGTGCGCGCGGGGCGGATACCGTCACGGTCAAGAGCTTTTTTGCCAGCAGTATGGAAAACCGCAAATTGCGCGGGCAAATTGTGATGAACGCACAAAGCCATAAACGGTGCGCCGTGTCCGTTGCCGACTTTGACGCCAAGGATTTGCGCGTGATTTGTGCGCAGGCGGCAGACGAACTGTTGACAGTCAGCGATGTGGACGCGTCTTTCGTGCTGTTTGAAACCGATGGTACAGCCAATATTTCCGCACGCTCTATGGGCAAGGTGAATGTGCAGCTCATTATGGAGTCGCTCGGCGGCGGCGGGCATCAAACGATGTCGGCGGCCCAGCTTGCCGATACTGCGCTTTCGGAAGCGGAGAAACAACTGTATGCCGCAATCGACGCGTATTTTGATAATCAGTAAATACACTTTCCAAAAACGGAGGTATTGTTATGGAAGTTATTTTGAAAAAAGATGTCAAGGGCTTGGGCAAAGCGGGCGAAAAGGTCAAAGCGTCCGACGGGTATGCCCGCAATTTCCTGTTCCCGAAAGGGCTTGCCGTGGAGGCAAACGCCCAAACCTTAACCGAATACAAAAACAGCGAAGCGTCCAAACAGCATAAAATCGATGTAGAAGTTGCCGCGGCAAAGGACGCCAAAGCCAAATTGGACGGCAAAACCGTGCACCTGACTGCCAAAGCGGGGCAAAACGGCAGACTGTTCGGCTCCGTGACCGCCAAGGATGTGGCACAGGCGATTACCGAGCAGTTGTCCGTCGCGGTGGATAAACGCAAGCTGTCGGTTGCCGATATTAAAAACTTCGGCACCTATACGGCGGAAGTAAAACTGTATACGGGCATTGCCGCAACGGTAACGGTGGAAGTTACCGAATAATTGCAGAGGAGCTACATAGATGGATACTCTCCTGTTTGACAAAATTCAAGAGCCGTACAGCATGGATGCCGAGCAAGCGGTTCTGGGCGCGATTTTGATTGACGCGAACTGTTTTGACCGCGTATCGGGCATTTTGCGCACGGCGGACTGCTTTTATATCCCGCAGCATAAGGCAATCTATACGATTATTGCGAACTTAAAGTTGCTTAACCAAAAGGTGGACGCGTTGATTGTCGCTGAGGAACTACGCAGAAACGGCACCTATGACGAGGCGAGCGGCAAAAACTATTTGGCACAGCTGGCGCAGTCCGTGCCGAGCGTTGCCAATGTGGAGAACTACGCAAAAATCATCAAGGAAAAGTATTATTTGCGCACGCTGATGGATGCCGCTGCCGAAATGCTCAAAAACGCGGCGGACGAGGAACTGCCTGCCGATACGATTATGGACGCGGCGGAGCAAAAAATCTACAATATTCGTCAGGGGACAAAGGATAACGAACCGACGCGCCTTTCCGACATCATCACCAATGAGGTGTATGACAATCTCCAAAAGCTGACTGACCCTGCGCTTGCCGCCGAATACAAGGGTATTCCGACGGGCTTTTCGCTGTTAGACAAGTATATGACAGGATTGAACAAGTCCGATTTAGTTTTAATTGGTGCGCGTCCGGCAATGGGCAAAACCAGCTTTGCGCTGAATATCGCGCGCAATGTCGCCGTGCAGGCAAAGAAAAAGGTGGTTTTTTTCTCGCTCGAAATGAGTAAGGAACAGTTAGCCCAGCGTATTCTTTCCACCGAAGCGCGTGTAGAAAGCCAAAAAATGCGTACCGGCGAACTAACGGATGACGATTGGCAACGCATTGCCCAGGCGACGGTATCTTTAAACGAAGCGGAACTGTATTTTGACGACACCGCCAATATCACCGTGCCCGAAATGAAGGCGCGCGTGCGCAAAATGCGCGATGTGGACTGCGTAATCATCGACTATTTGCAGTTGATGCAGGGCACAAAGCGTACCGACAGCCGCGTGCAGGAGGTTTCCGAAATTACGAGAAGCCTCAAATTGATGGCAAAGGATTTAAAAATCCCCGTCATTACCTGCTCCCAGCTTTCGCGTTCCACTGAGGGGCGCGGCAAATCCCATAAACCGCAGTTATCGGATTTGCGTGAGTCGGGTTCTATCGAGCAGGACGCCGATATTGTTTTGATGCTGTACCGTGAATCGTATTATGATGAGGAAAAGAACGAAACCGTGATGACCGACGAAAATAAGGCACAGGTGATTGTCGCCAAAAACCGTCACGGCGGTACGGGCGATATTGATTTGCACTGGAACGGCAATTATACAATGTTTTCTACACCGGAGCTGTATCACAATGCGTAACGCGGTGCTTTCGTGTGTGCGCGAATACGCGATGTTCCGAGACGGTGACCGTGTAACCGTCGGCTTTTCGGGCGGGGCGGACTCTTGCTGTCTGTTGCATTTGCTGTTCACTTTACAAGAAGAATTGCATATTCAGGTGTCGGCACTGCATATCCACCACGGCATTCGCGGTGCAGAAGCCGACCGCGACGCCGCCTTTTGTAAGGCGTTTTGTGAAAAATTTGGGATTCCGTTTGCGGTTTCTTATGTCCATGTACCGCAAACAGCGGCGCAATCGAGGGAAACCACGGAAGAATGTGCGCGCAGACTGCGGTATGCGGCATTGCAGAACGCGGCGGGAGAACAAGGCAAAATTGCCACCGCCCACACGGCAGATGACAACGCCGAAACCGTGCTGTGGAATTTAACACGCGGCACGGGGCTTGCGGGCTTGTGCGGCATTCCGCCCGTGCGCGAAAACATTGTGCGCCCGTTGCTGTTTTGCACCCGCGCGCAAGTTGAAGCCTACTGCGAAGAAAAGCATTTGGCGTTCGTGACTGACAGTACCAATTTTTCCCCTGCGTATACGCGCAACCGTATTCGACACGAGATACTGCCCGTTTTAAAGACGTTAAACCCTGCCGTTTTAGAGGCAGTGACGCGTATGTGCACGCATTTGCGCGAAGAGAATGAAACGGCAGAAGCCTTTTGCGATACACTTTTACAAAATATCCATACAAACGCAATTCCGCTGGATATGCTGAAAAATCAGCCGAAAGCCCTTGCCTGCCGCGTGCTCAAACGCGTTTTGCAGGAAAAAACAGGCGTCGAGCTTTCCGCTTCCCATATCGACGCGGTATACGCCTTGCTTTTCAAAAACGGAAGCGTCACCTTGCCGAACGGCGTAACGGCACGCAGTCGCGGCGGCGTGCTGGAGTTTCCCACCAAGACGGAAGCGGAGTTGTTTTGCATTCCGTTTCCGACGGAAAATTTTCCTGCGACAGTGTGTTTGCCGCAGGGGCGGGTGGAAATTCAGAAATACACGCAAAAAGATTTACAAAATCTTCACAAAGACCTATTGGCGAACGCGGTGGATTGTGTTAAAATAGGCAATGCCGTGCTTCGGAGCCGCCGTGCAGGCGACCGTTTCACACACGGCAGGCGGGCGGTAACAAAGTCCGTCAAAAAATGGCTCAATGAATTGGGCGTAGCGCCCGAGCAACGCAATGTGTTGCCGCTTTTGGCTACGGAAAACGAAATCCTTTGGTTTGCAGGCTGCGGTGCGTCGAAAACAGCAAAGCCGACCGAAAACACAAAAGAATTTTTGGTTTTAACTTATATTTGCGGGGGAAATACGAATGAATAAGAAAGATATGTCTTTGGACATCGAGCGCGTTTTGCTGTCTGAGCAGGAATTGAAAGAAATCGTTGCGCGCATCGGCAGAGAAATCTGCGAAGATTATAAAGACAGCAAGCATCCGCTGTTGTTGGTCAGTGTGTTAAAGGGCTCTGTTGTATTTATGGGCGATTTAATGCGCGCAATAGATTTGCCTTGCTGTATTGACTTTATGTGTGTTTCAAGCTACGGCGAAGATACTACCTCTTCCGGCGTTGTGAAAATCATTAAAGATTTAGATACCAATACCGTAGCAGGCGCGGATTTACTGCTGGTGGAGGATATTCTCGACAGCGGCAAAACGCTTTGCTACTTAAAACAGCTTTTGCAAACGCGCAATCCCGCAAGCGTCAAAATTTGCACCTTGCTTGACAAGCCCGATCGCCGTACCGCGCCCATTCAAGCGGATTATGTCGGTGCGACCATTCCCGACGCGTTTGTTGTCGGCTATGGATTGGATTACGCCGAGCAATACAGAAATCTGCCGTATGTCGGCATTTTAAAACCGTCAGTGTACGGCGGCGAATAAAACGGAAAGAAAAAAGGAGTGAACGCCCTTTGAAAAAAATAGATTGGAGAGCCGTTATCCCCTATATCGCCATACCGCTTGTGTTTGTGGTGTGTGTGGTGCTGTATATGAATATGGGGCAGACGACCAAAGCCAAAACCGAGTATTACGAGATTGTCAACAAGTTCGACAATCACGAAATCACCGCGTACAACCTGAACCTTACAAGCGGCGTGCTGGAATATAAGGTCGCAGGGGACGAAACCGTTTATGAATATACGGTGCCCAATGTCAACCTGTTCGTCGAAGATGTGCACGAGCAGGTGATGCAATACAACCGTGACAATCCCGACGCACAGATTCAGGTGGATTATAAATCCGGCTCGGCGAATTCTTGGTGGGTCAGCTTACTGCCGACGGTTGCGGTGATGGTGCTGTTGACCCTTGTAATGTTCTTTATGTTCCGCAAAATGAACCAATCTATGCAGAACGAGAACAACCGCGCGATGTCCTTCGGCAAAGCCCGCATCAAAAAGGGCGGCGACGATAGGCGCAAGACCACTTTCCAAGATGTCGCGGGTGCGGACGAGGAAAAGGAAGAACTCGAAGAGATTGTGGAATTTTTGAAAAATCCGCAGTCCTTTAACGAATTGGGCGCAAGAATTCCGAAAGGCGTGTTGCTTGTCGGCCCGCCCGGTACAGGTAAAACCTTGCTGGCGCGTGCCGTCGCAGGCGAAGCCGATGTACCGTTTTTCTCGATTTCCGGCTCGGATTTCGTGGAAATGTATGTCGGTGTCGGTGCGTCGCGTGTGCGCGATTTGTTTGACCAAGCAAAGAAAAATTCTCCCTCCATTATTTTCATTGACGAAATCGACGCCGTCGGCCGCCACAGAGGCGCCGGTATGGGCGGCGGGCACGATGAACGCGAGCAGACCTTAAACCAACTGCTTGTCGAAATGGACGGCTTCGGTGCAAATGAAGGCGTTATCGTCATTGCCGCGACCAACCGCCCCGATATTTTAGACCCCGCGTTGTTGCGCCCCGGGCGTTTCGACCGTCAGGTCACCGTCAATTACCCCGATATTCGCGGCAGAGAGGATATTTTGAAGGTGCACGCCAAAGGCAAGCCTTTGGGTCCCGATGTCAATTTGGGGCAGATTGCGGGCGCGACCGTCGGTTTTACGGGCGCGGATTTGGAAAATCTTTTGAACGAAGCGGCACTTTTGGCGGCAAGACGCAAGAAAAAAGCCATCACCATGTCCGAAATCGAAGAAGCCACGATGAAGGTGCTGGTCGGTACGGAGAAAAAATCGCACCGCATTACCGAGCGCGACAAAGAAATCACCGCTTATCACGAGGCGGGGCACGCGGTTTCCGCCTATTATCTTGAGCATCAAGACCCCGTAACGCACATTTCGATTGTGCCGCGCGGTATGGCGGGCGGCTTTACGATGCATCAGCCCGAAAAGGACGAAATGCATTTGATGCGCTCGAGAATGCTTGATGACATCGTTTCACTGCTCGGCGGGCGAGTTGCGGAAAGTATTATTTTCGGCGATATTTCCACCGGCGCGTCGAACGACATTGAGCGCGCGTCCGAGGTTGCGCGCAAAATGGTGACCAAATACGGTATGAGCGAAAAGCTCGGCCCGATTGCCTTCGGGCAGGATAATGACGAGGTCTTTATCGGTAAGGATTATAACCATATCCGCAACTACTCCGAAGCGGTTGCCTGCCAGATTGACAAAGAGGTTGAGGCAATTGTGCTCAACGCCTATAAGCGTACCGAGGAGATTTTGCGCACGCATATCGACAAGTTGCACATCGTTGCAAAAGCCCTTGTCGCACGCGAAAAACTCACCGGTGACGAGTTCTATATGCTGATGGACGGCAAAGAACTGCCGCCGCTGACGCCTGTTTCCGAACCGACGCCGACGGCAGAGCCCGATACGGCGGCACAAGCGGAGACTGTGTCGGACGCACAGCCTGCGCAAAACGGGGATAGCGATA
>JBJEPR010000178.1:0-10817 GCA_051881335.1 Candidatus Fimenecus sp.
CCTGTGGTGCTCATCGGCAAGCAGGATGGCCTTCACGGGCATCCCCCCTCTGTCATAATACGGAAAAGACGACACCGCCCCCACGGTGACGCGTCTTGCGCACATTTCGCGCTTAACCACGGATTTAGCCGCCACCTCGGGCGACCATCTCTTTGCGCCCGCAGGCGGCAAGGGTGTTTTCCATTCATACACCTACTGCTATATACGCCGCCGCGACAGCCGCGAAATCACGCTGTACGGCTCGAAAAGCGAGCGGCAGGGCTTTACGGTATTTGTTGCCGATATGCAAAGCGGCGTGTTTACTTTACGAAAAGATATTGAGGGCTTGCATCTTACAAGCGGGCAAGTGTACGAGGTATTTTGCATTGCAAAGCTCTCAGGCGAATTTGACAGCGTGTTTGACCGCTATTTCTTTGACTTTGTCGGCGTGAAAAAGCCCGATATTCCGCGGCTTACAGGCTACACCTCGTGGTACAACTATTTTCAAAAAATCGATGAGCACATCATATTGCGCGATTTGGCGGGACTGGACTTCGCCAAAGACGCGGTGAATATTTTTCAGGTAGATGACGGGTACGAGTCCGCCGTCGGCGACTGGCTTACCCCCGACTCCAAAAAATTCCCGCACGGTATGGGGTATATTGCCGAGAAAATCCACGAAAAAGGTTATAAGGCAGGGCTGTGGTTAGCGCCGTTTAACGCCCAGCGCAGTTCGCGGATTTTAAAAGAGCACCCCGATTGGGTAATCCGCGACAACCGCAACGGCAAGCCGTTGCTCGGCTGTGTCGGTTGGGGCGGCGCGTATACCTTTGATATTTACAATACGGAATTCCGTGCCTATTTAAAGAAAGTGTTTGACACGGTACTTCTTGATTGGGGATTTGATTTGGTCAAGCTCGATTTCCTGTACAGCCAATGTATGCAGCCGCGTGCGGGCAAAACCCGCGGCGAGATTATGTGCGACGCGGTCGATTTGTTGCGCGAGCTGTGCTATGACAAACGCATTCTCGGCTGCGGTGTGCCGCTGGGTGCGTGTATGGGGATTTTTGACGCGTGCCGTATCGGTTGTGACGCAAACAAAGTATTCAAACCGCAAATCCCCAACAAGCTCGGTGTCAATCCCGAAATCCCCTCGTCGCAAAACGCAATCAACAACGCGATTTTCCGCAATCATTTGGACGGCCGCGCGTTTGCCTGCGACCCCGATGTGTTCTTTTTGCGCGACAACAATTTAAAATACACCTTACAGCAAAAATTATTGCTCGGCAAGGTGAATGCCGTGTGCGGCAATGTGCTGTTTGTTTCGGACGATGCGGGCGACTATGACGCGGAAACCGTTGGATATTTGAAAGACTTTTTCGCGGACAAAAATTACAAGGTGCTTTCGGCGCAATATGAAGACTGTGAGCGTATTCGCCTGCGTTTTTCGGAAAACGGCGCGGAAAAGGAACTGTATTTTAACATTTTGACCGGCGACGGCAATGTGACGGAATGTTTATAAACAAGTAGGAGAACAAAAATGGAAATTACGCAAACCCTTTCACAGGAATTCAATTTACAGCCGTGGCAGGTTACGGCGGTGGTGGGGCTGTATGATGAGGGCTGTACTGTCCCGTTTATTGCGCGCTACCGCAAAGAGGCGCACGGCGCGCTCGATGACCAAACCATTCACAGCCTGTTAGAACGGCTTGACTATTTGCGCAATTTTGAGGCGCGGAAAGCCGAAATCCGTGCCGCCATTACGGATTTGGGGCAAATGACCGACAAAATCGAAACCGCGCTTGAAAATGCGAAAATCCTGTCGGAATTGGAAGACATTTACCGCCCGTTTCGCCCGAAACGCCGCACACGCGCCACGGTTGCCAAAGAAAAGGGCTTGGAGCCGCTTGCGGATTATCTGTTTGCGCAGGAAACTGCCGCGGACCCGTTTGCGGAAGCAGAAAAATATATGGACGAAGAAAAAGGCGTTGCCACGGCAGACGAAGCGTTGCAGGGCGCAAAGGATATTTTGGCGGAGTGCGTATCGGACAATGCCGATATACGCCGTCGGCTTCGCAATTTGTATGCGGTGACAGGCGTGATTTCGTCAAAAGCCGCAGAGAAAGACAAAGACAGCGTATACACGGCATATTATGATTACAGCGAGGCGGTTTCCAAAATCCCCGACCACCGTATTTTGGCGCTCGACCGCGGCGAAAAAGAGGAATTCTTAAAAGTCAGCGTTACGATGGACGAGGAAAAAGCGTTGCGCGTTTTGGAGAGTGAAACGGTCCAAAATCCCCGTTCGCCTTGCGCCCCGATTTTAAAAGAGGTTTGCGCGGACGCGTACACGCGGCTTTTGGCGCCGTCGATTGCGCGGGAAACGAGAAACACGCTTACCGAGCGCGCTGCGGCGGGTGCCATACGCAATTTCGGCTTGAATTTGCACGAATTGTTGATGCAACCGCCCGTCAAAAACAAGGTCACTTTGGGGTTAGACCCAGGATACCGCACAGGCTGTAAAGCCGCCGTGGTGGACGGCACGGGTAAGGTTTTGGACACAGGCGTGCTCTACATCACCCATTCCGATGCGCAAAAAACTGCCGCTGCCGAAAAGGTGAAATACTTTATTCAAACATACGGCGTGGAAGTCATTTCCATCGGCAACGGCACGGCAAGCAAGGAAACCGAAATTTTCGTCAGCGATTTATTAAAATCCATTCCCCAAAAGGTATCCTATATGGTGGTCAGCGAGGCGGGTGCGAGCGTGTATTCCGCAAGCAAGCTCGCCGCCGAGGAATTTCCGCAGTTCGACTTAACGCTGCGCAGTGCCGTCAGCATTGCACGGCGTTTGCAAGACCCGCTGGCGGAGCTTGTAAAAATCGAGCCGAAAGCGATAGGCGTCGGGCAATATCAGCACGATATGCCGCAAAAGGAATTGGCGGCTGAACTTGATTTCGTGGTCGAATCGTGCGTCAACGCTGTGGGTGCTGACCTAAACACCGCTTCTGCACCGCTGTTACAGCATATTTCGGGCATTTCCTCTGCCATTGCCAAAAATATTGTCACCTTCCGCGAAGAAAACGGGCGGTTTGACAGCCGTGCGCAATTAAAAAAAGTCCCGAAATTGGGGCCGAAGGCGTTTGAGCAATGCGCGGGCTTTTTGCGCATTTCCGACGGTAAAAATGCCTTAGACGCGACCGCCGTACACCCTGAAAGCTACGCGGCGGCGAAGTCGTTACTTTCCGTGCTCGGCTTTTCCGAAAAAGATATCGGTACGCCGGCGCTTTCTGCCCTTTCCGCGCGTGTTTCCGCGTTCGGCGAAGAAAAACTGGCAAAGGAAATTGCAGTCGGCTTACCGACCCTTTCGGATATTTTGTCGGAACTGCAAAAACCCGGTCGAGACCCGCGAGACGAGCTCCCCGCGCCCCTACTTCGCACCGACATCCTCGAAATGAAAGATTTAAAGCCCGGAATGGAGCTTGTCGGTACGGTGCGCAATGTCATTGATTTCGGCGCATTTGTGGACATCGGCGTGCACCAAGACGGGCTGGTGCACATTTCGCAGATTTGCGACCGCTTTATTAAACATCCGAGCGAGGTCTTAAAAGTCGGGGAAACGGTCAAGGTACGGGTACTCTCGGTCGATGAGAAAAAAGGTCGAATCAGCCTGACAATGAAGCAAGGATAAAAGCGAATTTCCGTTCACCGTAAGTGAATGAAAATTCACCGAAAATACCGAAAAATCAAGGTTTTTTCCGCAAAAAAATGCACAAATTTTGCCATTTTTGCATATTTTTAGGTTGACACACTTTTTTCGGAATACTATAATAGAAAGCGATTTAAGTTAGGCTGTATTTTATTTCTGTGCAACGGCGGGCAAAAATGAAAACGGCTTAGCTTTTTATTTTGGAATTTTATTTTTGGAGGCTATCTCTTATGGAAAATATCGGCTATTACAACGGCAAAACAGGGTTGATTGAGGAAATGACCATCCCGATGGGCGACCGTAGTGTCTATTTCGGCGACGGCGTGTATGACGCGACCTATTCCGTCAACCACATCATTTTTGCGATTGAAGACCATTTAGACCGTTTTTATAACAGCTGCCGTCTCCTCGAAATCCCCGCCCCCATGGAGCGCGAGGAACTGAAAAAGACGCTGTACGATTGCGTAAAGCAGGTTGACGACCCCAACCAATTCGTCTATTGGCAGTGCACCCGCGGTACAGGGATTCGCAACCACATTTTCCCCGAGGGCAAAAGCAATTTGCTCATTTACTGCCTGCCCTGCCCGATGAAGGATTTGAGCCAGCGCTATAAACTGATTTCGATGGAGGACACGCGTTTTTACCACTGCAATGTAAAAACCTTAAACCTCATTCCGAGCGTGCTGGCAAGCCAGCGTGCTAAAGAGGCGGGCTGTCAGGAAACCGTGTTCCACCGCGGCGAGTTGGTCACGGAATGCGCGCACTCCAATGTTTCGATTATCAAAGACGGCAAATTCATTACCCATCAGCTTGACAACCTCGTGTTGCCCGGGATTACCCGTAAACACTTAATCGAAATCTGCAAAGAAAAGGGCATTCCCGTCGAAGAGCGCGACTACACAATGGACGATTTGCGCGCGGCGGACGAAATCATCGTTTCGTCCTCAGGTGCTTTATGTATGCCCGCCTGTGAATTAGACGGTCAGCCCGTCGGCGGTAAGGCCCCCGAAATCATCAAGATTTTGCAGGACGCCTATCTTGACCGCTTACATAAAGAAACCGCTGTCAAATAAACCGCACTGCAGGAGGAAACCGCTATGACGCAAAAGGAACTGACCGATTTCAACATCGGCGAAAATTTGGACGCGCTTGCCAATTTAGACCCGCGCGGCTACGGCGTTTGCCGTATTTTGTATGCGGGAGCGCGCGAATACACGGGCGAACCGATGACGATGCACGCCGCAAAACTGCTTTGCAACACCTTGAAAGAGGGCGACCTTGTCTACTTAATGACAGGGTTCGTGTTGCTGGACAACAAAGCCGCCGAAACCGATGGCATTGTCAGCACGATGCTCCTTGCACGCGCTTTGGTTTTGGCGTTTAATGTCAAGCCCGTTGTGATTTGCCAGGAAGAAAATTTAGAGGCGGTCAAAAACATCGCTCGCGTTATCGGCTTGCATTTATATTTCACAATGGAGGACTTAAAAGCCAATCCCGTATCTATGGCGGCCGTTCCCTTTACCAAAGATAAATCCAAAGCCGAAGCACAGGCGAACGCTCTGCTTGAAAAGGGCTTTCCTGCGGCGGTTATCGCCAACGAATTCCCCGGTGAAAACCGCGTCGGTGAATTCCACAACGCCGTCGGTAAATGCACCACACCGCTTGAGGCGAAAGCAGATATTCTGTTTGAAAAATTACAGCAGGCGGGCGTGTTGAATATCGCCATCGGCGACCTCGGTAACGAACTCGGTATGGGTGCAATTATTGACCATTTAGACAAATATGTTCCCGGCTGTGCAAAGGACACCTGCGTTTGCGGGTGCGGCGGCGGCATCGCCACACGCGTGGCGGCGGACAACATCATCACCGCCACCGTTTCGGATTGGGGCTGTTACGGAATGATTGCCGCTATCGCCTATCTGTTGGGCGATATGGATATTATGCACGACGCAGAGCTTGAAAAAGAGGTGCTGACCACTGCCGCAAAAAGCGGTATGGTCGATATGTACGGTTGGACAATTCCTGCCATTGACGGATTTGATTTACAAACCAATATGACAATTGTTACGCTGATGCGCGAGTGCATCAAATATGCGCCGAAACTCGAAACCAAATGTAAAAACTGGTTTGACCGCACCTTGGCGCTCGGTTTCTTTGACGGGCAGTAATACGCCCTGCTTTATGAGGTATTTTTATGCAAGAGCCTTTGATTTTACACGCGGGTGACAGCGCGCTGGTGGTGGAATTCGGGCGGGAAATTGCGGAAGACATTAATGCCCGCGTGCATGCGCTCGACGCCGCCGTGCGGCAAAAGCACATCATCGGCGTGACCGAAACCGTACCGACCTTTCGCTCGTTGACCGTGTTTTATGACCCGTCGGTGCTCTCCTTTGAGCGGTTACAAAGGAAACTTTTGAAACTTTGCAAAGGGCTTTCACTTTCTTCTGATACCGAGAAAAAGATTGTTGAAATTCCCGTGTTATACGGCGGCGAATACGGTGAGGATTTACAAGATGTTGCCGCACATGCGGGGCTTACCGAAGAAGAGGTCATCAAAATCCATACAGGCACCGATTACCGCATTTTTATGCTCGGCTTTTTGCCGGGCTTTGTGTATTTGGGGGGTATGGATAACCGCATCGCCTGCCCGAGACTTTCTACGCCCCGCACCAAAATCCACGCAGGCGCAGTCGGTATCGGCGGCGAACAGACGGGGATTTATCCGCTTGCCTCTCCCGGCGGCTGGCGGCTGATCGGCACCACGCCCGTACGCCCCTATGACAACACCCGCACCCCGCCCGTGCTGTTTTCGGCGGGCGAATATATTCGTTTTGTCTCTGTCACAGAGGACGAATACTGTGAAATCGAACAGCAGGTGCAAAACGGCACCTATGTCTGCAAAGTGACGGGAGGTGCCGCAAAATGAGCATTCGCGTTATCAAGCCCGGGGTGCTGACCACCGTGCAGGACGGCGGCAGAACGGGTTTTCAGGCAAAGGGTTTTAATGTTTCGGGCGTGATGGACCGCCGCGCTTACCGTTTCGGCAACTTCCTTGTGGGCAATTACACCGACGAGGCGGTTTTGGAAATGTCGATGCTCGGCGGCAGTTTCACCTTTTTGGAGTCCAATTATATTGCGATTACGGGCGCGGATATGGGCGCGACCATAGAGGGCGTGCCCGCGCCAATGTACGAAACGCTGTTCGTTCGCGAGGGCGATACGCTTTCGTTTGGTGCTGCAAAAAACGGCGTTTACACCTATGTTGCCTTTGCAGGCGGGTTAGATGTGCCGCAGGTACTCGGCAGTCGTTCCACAAACCTCAAATGCGCGCTCGGCGGCTTCAATGGGCGCAAGCTCAAAGCGGGTGACATTTTGCCGTTTCGCAAGCCGCTCGATGATTTGGGCGATTTGCGTGTGCACCACCTGCCCCAAGAACACTATGACAGCGAAGCACCCATTCGCGTTGTATTAGGCCCGCAAGACGATTATTTTACCGAGCAAGGGATAAAAACCTTTTTATCCGCCCCCTACCGCGTTACCGAACAGACCGACCGAATGGGCTGTAAATTGGACGGTGAAACCATCGAATACAAAGACAAGGTCGATATTATTTCGGACGGTATTGTATTCGGCAGTGTGCAAGTGCCGCCCAAAGGTACGCCGATTATAATGCTTGCCGACCGCCAGACAACGGGCGGCTACGCAAAAATTGCCACGGTCATTACGGTAGATTTGCCGCGCTTGGTGCAAAAAAAGCCTGGCGACACCGTGCATTTCAAAGCCGTTTCGGTAAAAGAAGCCGAAAAGCTTTTAAAACAGGAACAACAGCAATTTGAAACCTTGTTACTACATTACGGAGAGGACTTAATCGGATGAATATTTATGAACACATTTCCCCCTACGAGGTACGGCAGAAAATCCGCACGGGTGAAATTACAGGGCAAACCTCGGGTATGTGCTTAGGCTACGCGCAGGCAAACCTTGCCGTGCTCCCGAAAGCGTTGGCATATGACTTTTTGCTGTTTGCCCAGCGCAACCCCAAGCCCTGCCCGATTTTAGAGGTATCAGATGTGGGCAGTCCGTATTTAAAGAAAATAGCAAAGGACTGCAACATTGCGTCGGATATTCCGAAATACCGCATTTATGAGCACGGCGAACTGGTCGGCGAATACGAAAATGTGGAGAAGTTTTGGCGCGACGATTTGGTGGCGTTTTTAATCGGCTGTTCCTTTTCGTTTGAGGCAGAATTGTTGGAGTCGGGCGTTTCGGTGCGCCACATTGAAGAGGGCAAAAATGTGCCGATGTATTTGACCAATATCCCGTGCGAGCCGGCAGGCGTGTTTTCGGGGAATATGGTGGTCAGTATGCGTCCGCTTCCCTATGACCAGATTGTGAAATCGGTCAACATTACCGCGTCGATGCCGCGCGTGCACGGTACGCCCGTGCACATCGGCAATCCCGAGGCAATCGGCATAAAAGACATCAATAAGCCCGATTTTGGCGAGGCTGTAACGATAAATCCGGGCGAAACCCCTGTATTTTGGGCGTGCGGCGTTACCCCGCAGTCGATTGTAATGCACTCCAAGCCCGCATTTTGCATCACCCACGCACCAGGGCATATGCTGATTACCGATGTGAAAAATGCCGATTTGAAGTTCTGAAAAGGAGCGATTTTCTTGTTAAAAGTGGATTTAAACTGTGATATGGGCGAGAGCTTCGGCGCATATACCATTGGGCTGGACAGCGAAGTCGCTAAATTTATTTCCTCTGCCAATGTGGCGTGTGGGTTTCACGCCTCCGACCCTGTTGTGATGGAAAAAACCGTTTCGATTTTAAAAGAAAACGGTGTTGCCGCAGGCGCGCATCCCGGTTTTCCCGATTTAATGGGCTTTGGACGGCGCAATCTAAACGCAAGCCCCGCCGAGGCAAAGGCGTATGTGCAATACCAAATCGGTGCGTTATGGGCTTTTTGCAAGGCAAGGGAAATACCTTTACAGCATGTAAAGCCGCACGGTGCACTCTACAATATGGCGGGTAAGGATTACGCGCTTTCCCGCGCGATTTGCGAGGGCATTGCCGAAATTGATGACAACTTGATTTTACTCGGTCTTTCGGGCAGTCAAATGCTCAAAGCCGCCGCAGATGTCGGCTTGCGCTGTGCAAAAGAGGTCTTTGCCGACCGCGCCTATGAGGCGGACGGGTCGCTCGTCGCCCGTACAAAAGCAGGCGCGATGATTACCGACGAGGACGAGGCGATTTCGCGCGTTCTCGGTATGGTAAAGTATGGCAAGGTAAAAGCCTTGACAGGCGAAGAAATCGAAATCGAGGCAAATTCCGTTTGTGTGCACGGCGACGGCGAAAAAGCGCTTGCGTTTGTTCAAAAAATCCGCGCCGCGTTGCTCTCGGAAAACATTGAAATTGCGCCGCTTGCGCAAATTGTATGATAGAAACAAAGAAGGTCTTACTATGCAACTCCCCAGCCGTGTCTATGCCGAAATCAATTTGGACGCGATTTGTCAAAATGTGCAAAACGCGATGAACAAAGTCGGTAAAGATACCAAAATGATGGCAATTATCAAAACCGATGCCTACGGACATGGCGCTGTGCCCGTGGCAAAGGCATTAAACGAAATCGGCACTTACGCGTTCGGCGTTGCCACCGTGGAAGAAGCGGTGCAGTTGCGCCGCGCGGGGATTGAAAACCCCATTTTGATTTTGGGCTATGTATTCCCCGCCGATTACGAATTGCTGATTGAAAACGATATTATGCACGCGGTATTTCAGTACGAAACCGCAAAGGCGCTGTCCGAAAAGGCAAGCGCCCTTTCCAAAACCGTGAAAATCCATATCAAGCTTGACACAGGTATGGGTAGAATCGGTATGCAGCCGACTGAAGAAAGCCTTGCGGAGATTGCAAAAATCGCCGCGCTGCCGAATCTCGAAATCGACGGCATTTTCACGCATTTTGCGTGTGCGGACGAGGCGGACAAAACCTCGTGCAACCGTCAAAAAGAAACCTATTTGGATTTTGTGCAAAAACTCGATGCACGCGGCGTCAACATTCCGATAAAGCATATGTGCAACAGTGCAGGTATTATTGAATTTTCCGATAACTTCCTAAATATGACCCGCAGCGGCATTATGACCTACGGGCTGTATCCGTCCGAGGAAGTCAACAAGGCAAATTTGGAACTGCACCCTGCATTACAGTTAAAAAGCCATATCGCATTCGTGAAAACCGTCGGCAAGGGCTTTACTGTCAGCTACGGCTCAACCTATGTGACCGACAAAGAAAAAACCGTCATTGCGACCATACCTGTCGGCTACGGCGACGGGTACCCACGCGCGCTGTCCAATAAAGGAAAGGTGCTCATTCACGGCCAGTACGCGCCGATTGTCGGCAGAGTGTGTATGGACCAATTTATGGTCGATGTGACCGATATCCCGAATGCCAAACAGGGCGACGAGGTCACCTTGGTCGGCACGAACGGCGACAAACGCATTTCCGTGGAAGAGATTGCCGACAATGCATACAGCTTCAATTATGAATTTTGCTGCGGCATCAACAAGCGTGTGCCGCGCGTGTATATCCGAAACGGCGAAGTGCAGGAAATCAAAGAGTTCTTAATTTGACAATACCGCCGTTTTCCGTTACAATACAAAGTAAGGATATCTTCCGACGGAAACGGAGTTTAAAAAATGGAATTTGATAAATTTGACGCGTTTGACGCAGGCATAGAGCTCGGCGGGCTTCGCAACCGCAACGAAATCCGGCTTTTGGTTTGCTATCTTTTAAAAGCATTAGACAAACCCGCGCCGAAATCGTTGGTTGTGGACGCGATTTTAAATGACGGGCTTGCCAATTTCTTTGAAGTCAACGAGGCGATTGCCGAGCTTTTGAAAAGCGGCAATATTGACCGTGACATTGTAGACGGCGAGGAAATTTTGACCGTGACCGACCGCGGCAGGAACTCAGCGGAGCTGTTAGAAACCACCTTGCCGAAAACTGTACGCGAAAAAGCCGTCAACGCCGCCATTAAGTTTTTCACCTTGGCGCAAAATAAGCGCGAAAACAAAATTTTAACGGAAAAACTACCCGACGGCGGCTACAATGTCACCTTTATCTTGG
>JBJEPR010000179.1:0-10727 GCA_051881335.1 Candidatus Fimenecus sp.
TCGCCGTTTCGGCGGGTTCGCTTTCAAGAAGCGTTTCTGCTTGCGCCTGCACATCGGGCAAAACAACTTTTAAATCAAAGCCATCCACCGTACTCTCCCGCGTGCCGACATCGGCAATTTCTCGCAAAATTTCGGCCTGCGGGTGCTTCATACACGCCGCCAAAATCCAGTCCAAATAGCAAGACGCTCCGTGGACAACTGCAAACGGCACACACGTTTCGCCCTGCACCGCCAGCGCCGCAGAATTCACCCAATTCGCCGCTGAGCGCCGTCCGGTACTGCCGACAAAAATCAGCTTTTCTTTGGCACGCGTAAGCGCAACATACAACACACGTAACTCCTCCGCTTGCGCGGACGCGCTTATAGCCAGCTGTGTCCCGACATAAGGCACGCTTTTGAAGGTCCGCTGATTTTCGCGGTCAAAAATCTTCAGCCCCAACAAAAGGTCTTGGTGTATCAGCATTTTTTTGTATAAATCCTGACGGTTAAACGGCGTGCCGCATTTGGCCAATATCACGACGGGAAATTCAAGCCCCTTGCTGTTGTGCACGGTCATAATGCGCACCACATCGGCATATTCCGAAACGCCCGTTGCCGCCTCCACATTTTCTTCGTTTTCACGCAATTTTTCCAAATAGCGCAAAAATCCCGACAGACTGTTTTTGCCGATTTCGCCGTATTCTTCGGCATAGCGCAACAGCAACAGCAAATTGAGTTTACGGTTTTCGCCGCCTGCCATAGCGCCCACAATCGCTTCAAAGCCCGTATAGGCGTAAATGCTCCGCAGTAAGACGGCAGGGGTTTGCACGGTGCTTAAACGCTTGAGCGCATCGTAATCCGCCAAAAATGCGCGGCATTTGGGACTTCCAAAGGCGCGCAAACGGCGAAACAGCGCAGTTTCGTGCGAATGCAGATTGATTTGTGCCAATTCGTCGGGTGTAAAGCCCCATATCGGTGACAGCAGGCAGGCACACAGCGGTACATCCAACAACGGATTGTTTAAAATTTCCAAAAGCGACACCGCCACGCGGATTTCACGCATGGAGAAAAAGCCGCCTTTTTTCTGATAAAACGCAGGCACGCCGACGCTTTCAAGCGCTTCGACATAACGGTTCCCGTTTTTTAAAGAGCGCATCAAAATACAAATATCGCGCGGGCGCACGGGACGCCGTTCGCCGTTTTTGTCGGTCACAAGCATTTTAGAGTCCAGCAGTTTACGGACCGTCTCAGCGATATGCCGACCTTCCGAAAAAGTGTTGTCCTCCTGCGCGTCACCGCTTAACAAATGCAGTTCGACGCTTTCATCCTCCGCCGCATCAAATGCCGCGGCGGGATTGAGCCGTTCCGTATCCGAATAATCAATGCCGCAGGTCGATTTTGTCATCAGTTGCCCGAACAGATAGTTTATGCCATCCGCAACATTTTTGCGGGAACGGAAGTTTTTATCTAAGGTGATGCGCGCGGGATAGGTTTTGCCGTCGAAATCGGCACACTGTTCGCGGCGGCGCAGAAAGATTTCGGGCATCGCAAGGCGGAAGCCGTATATGCTTTGCTTGACATCGCCGACGGTGAATAAATTCCGTTCCTCCCGCGAAATTGCGGAAAAAAGCATATCCTGCGCTTCGTTGGTATCCTGATATTCGTCGAGCAGGATTTCTTCGTACTTTTCGGATAATTCCACGGCAAGCGGTGTGCGCAAAACCGTACCGTCCGTTGTGCGCGTAATCAAAAGCGAAAGCGCCATATGCGAGATATCGTTGAAATCGAAGGCGTTTTCTGTGCGTTTCTTCTCAAACAGCCGTTGTGAAAAAGTAACCGTAGTTTCGCAAAGCAAGGCAACAATCGGCTGCAAATATTCCATATCCTGTTTGTGCTCGGCGGTGGTTGCAGGCAGATATTTCGGTAAACCCTCGCGCAAGGATTTTTTTACCTTGTCGCGTATAGCGGTCACCGTGACTTTTAAAGGGCTGTCGGTATAGGCACGCGGTGCGGTGCCGAGTTTTTCGGGAACATACCCTTCTAACAGCGCTTTGACTGCATCCCAATCGCTTTTCGACAGCGCATCTGCAATTAGACAAGTATACTGTAAATCCGATTCAAATGCAGGTGCATATTTTTCGGCGAGCGCGGGGTCTTCTTCGAGCATTCGCAAAGCATTTTTTAAAATGCGCTGATTTTCTGCAATTTGCGCCGCTAAATATTTGCAGATTTCCTCGCCCCAAAGGGTATGGATAAGCGGTATATCCGGATTGTATAATGCGGAAATATCCGAAAGCCACGCCTCGGGGAACGGATACGCCTGCGCGTAAGCGTACAACCGTAAAATGCTTTCTTTCAAATCACTGTCCGACGAGCCAAGTAAAAACAAGTCGGTCAGATTTTCAAATATTTCTCCGCCTTGGTTATACAGATCGGCAACACATTCCGAAACGGTTTCCGCCTCGAGTGCGGCTCGCTCGCTGTTATCTAAAATTCGAAAATCCGGAGAAATCCCAAGATTGTGAAACTGCCGTTTCACAAGTGTACTGCAAAAGCTGTCCATCGTGCAGATTTCCGCAGAGGGCAAAAGAATTTGCTGGCGCAACAGATAGGGGTCCTCGGGGGTTTTCGCCAAGCAATCCTCCAACGCTTTCCCGATGCGCTCGCGCATTTCCGCCGCCGCCGCTTTGGTGAAAGTGACTATCAACAGGCGGTCCAACGGCACAGGGTGCGCACGGTCACAGACCATTTGAATGACGCGCTCCACCAACACAGCGGTTTTGCCCGAGCCCGCCGCCGCAGAAACAAGCACAGAGCCGCCGCGCGCGGTAATCGCATTGTTCTGTTCCTGTGTCCAATTACGGGTACTCATTCCGCCGTCTCCCCTTTCTGTATTTCCTGCAGTACTTTCCTCGCGCTGTCAAATCGACCGAAATCCGCAAGCTGCCGCTGACGGTCGCCTTCTTCATAACCGCAGATCGCCGCATAATCGCAGTATTTACAAGCAATATTATCCTTTTTGCTGTAAGCGGGCAATACGGGGATAACCCCCTCGTGTAACAGCGCCCCCATTTGTTTGAGATTGTCATCTACCTTGTCTTTTAAGGCGGTGAATTCGGGCAGTGACAGTAAATTACCCGTAAACTCGCCGTTCTTTTTGAGGGTGACGGGGATGTATTTTCCCGAAACGGTTTTATCCATACCGTGCACGGCGTCTGTACTGTCAAGCACCACCCCCTGCATACGGCTGTTTCGGAGCTTTGCAGAGAGAATGTCCGCCGTTTCGGCATTACGCGGTAATTTATCCTCAATCGTTTTGGCGGGCAGGTATAGCACACCCGCCGGAACAGGCGATACAAAACGGTCTTTGCCGTTTTCGCAAACCGCAAACAGGTAAATAAGCATTTGCATATTCAAGCCCGAAAACACTTCGGACAAATTGAACGCTTTACCGCCGGATTTATAGTCCACCACCCGCAGATAGGTTTTGCCGTCCTTGACCATCGTATCGACGCGATCAACCGAACCGATCACACGCAAAGCGCCGCCGTCGGGCAAATCCAAACAATAAGGCGCAATTTCGCCGTCGGGTGCGATGGAAAGCTCAAACGCCGTTGGGATAAAATCGCTCACCTGAAATTCCGAAAGCAAACGGTTTAACACATCCAACACGGATTTTTCCAAATTCCGCAGTAAAAACGCAAAGCGGCTGTCTTCGACGGCTGTGCCCATATTTTCCTTGGCGTACTGTGTAATCGTTTCCGCAATCGTAGCGCGTAAATCTTCATCGGCAAACGACAAAAGTGTATCACGGTCATATGCGCGCAAAATCACCTCCAAGCAATGGTGAATCACCGTGCCGCTTTGCGCCACATCCAGCTCTGCTTTCTTTAAAGGCTTGAGGTGTAAACCGAATTTGCAAAAATAAGAAAACGGACACTTGTAATAGACCTCGGCTTTAGAAGCGGAAACCAACATATTTTCGCCGAACAGCGCGGTGGAATTCTGTGGATTTTCAAACTGTATTTCCGCATTTTTCACGGTTTTATCCACCGCCGCAAGGCGAGCCCAGAATTCCGGCATATTGGAGAAATAGGCTTTCAGCGTCGCCGACAGCGGCGTATTTTCGCAATAGTGTTCGGCACAAGCTTCAAATGAAGCGGCGGCACCTTCCAGCCGTTCCTCCGGCAAAACAGTGGCAGAAGCGGTTTCGGGAAGTCCCGGAAAGAGCGCGCGCAATTCCCGAACTGCGGCAGACTCTGAGAGAGAACCGCCCTTGTAATCGGCAACTGCCCAAGAGACAAACAACCGCTCCGTGGGCATGGTAAATGCGGAATAGACAAAAAAGCGTTCGTCCACCGCTTTCACCTCGGCGGTTTCGGTCAATTCCACACCGAGGGCGGAGAGGACTTTACGGTCATCGTCATTCAAAACACCGTCCGTCGGCGGATTTTCGGGAAATACACCGTCATTAACGCCGACGGCAAACACCATACGCGGCGGAGACTGCCGCACGCGGTCTGCCGCGGCGATATGCACGACATCTAACCCATGCGGCAGTTGTCCCAAATCGGCGCTGTCCAAAAGGATTTTGAACAGTTCTTTATACCGCGAAGCGGAAATCTCCGCCTCCCCCACCGCAAGATACAGCGCATTGAAAATCTCCATAAGCATTTGCCAAACGGTGTCTTGCTCTTCGGCGGCTTCCGGATATCCTGCCGCGGACAGCGACAGCGCCAATTTTTTTAAGGCTTCGTCTACGCCGTTTTTGCGCAAAAAGCGATAGAGCATTTCGGATTTCTGCGCACCGTTCGCCGGACGAAAATCGGCACAAAACTGCAAAATCGGCTCGACGGCTCGACGGCGTAAGTCATTTAATTTTGCAAGCTTTTGTTCATCGCGCTCCTGCATCGCTCTGCCAAGGCCCGATGGATTGTCGGTAAAATCCGTTTTCCAAGCGCCGCGGTCAATTCCCCAAACGGCGGCGTAGGTTTCAAGTTCCGACACATCGTCATCGGCTAAGCCCAACAAGCCCGTCTTCAATGCACGCAAGAGCGTCTCGGTGGTCATCCCATCTGCCGCTATCTCCAAAAGGCTTGTGACAAACCGCATCAACGGCTGTGCATCGACCGGCTGGCGCTTGTCCTCAAAATACGGAATTTCATATTTATGAAAAGCGGCACAAAGCTCGTTATCATAGGTATCTTTCCGTCGTTCCAACACCAAAATATCCCGCGCGCGGCAAGTCCCCTCCCGCAACAATTTGCGAACGGTACACGCGACAAAATCCGCCTCTTCTCGGCGGTTCGCGGCGGAATACAGAGAAATGCAGTTTTGCTCGCCGTCAAATCGAGGTTTGCGGCAGGCATACAAATTCTGCTCCAAAAACCGAAGCGGTAAAGGACGACTGTCGGGTGCGGCGGCAAGCACCACAGGCTTTGCAACCGCCACATTTTGCTCGGCGGCGACGCGTTTGAGCTTTTCCATTTCGTCATTGATATTGTCAAACACACAAGCGTTTTGCCGCGCGCTCTCCTTGCCTTCAGTGCAAAGGGTAATATACACTTCAAGACAACGCGGCAGCATTGCGGCAATAACGGCGCGTTCTTGCTTGGTAAATCCCGCAAAGGTATCGAACACCACGGTTTTGCCGTTTAAGCAATCTGTTTCGATGATGGCGGCTTCCAACTCCGTCAGCAAATCCGTATCGTCCGAAAAGCATTCGTGCACCAATGCTTTATATAATGCGGTGATTTGCGAAAGCTCCGTCAATTTTTGCTTTAACAAACCGTCGGGAAGCGCACTTCCCGCTGTTTCGAGTGCATCCGCACTGACAGCACATTGTTTTAATTCCGTGGAAAAGGTCACCAAGCTTTGCAAAAGCGGCGTACGGGATTTATATTTTCTGTAAATCTCGGTTGTATCCTCTAAGGAATCTAACGCAAGGCGCATCATCACCGCACGCATACCGTCAGTGATTTTCGGTTTGTTTTCACGCCCTGTCTCCGCCAAAACAGTCTCCGCAAGGCGTGAAAAGGTCAATATATCCAAATTTTGCATACGGCTTGCGCCAACTTTTTTGAGCATTTCGCGTTCGGTTTCAAACGAAAACTGCTCAGGCACGATTAAGAGCAAATCGCGCTCGCCTGCAAGCAATTTTTCACACAGCATTTGCCGCACATATTCGGTTTTTCCGCTGCCGGCTCTGCCGAGAATCAAACGAAGCATACTTTTGACCGCCTTTTTCGGGGAATTTGCTGTTTCGCATATTTTAGCATATCTTTTTTCACTTGACAACCGCATATAGAACGGCATATGTCCGTTCTTTCGGACATACATTACAATATTATTAAAATTCTTTTAAAGCGGTATACGCAAGTCAAAGATTATGGTATATTGTGCAGGGTGATTGGATGAAATTGCGGCAAAAGAAGTGGATAATCTATACAATTTCGGCATTGGCGGTACTGTTCATCATTCTCTTAACAGTCGGGATTGTATATAACGAAAGTCTGCGCCCCGAGATTTCAGTCTGTTTGGACGCAGGACACGGCGGCGAGGACTGCGGCGCAACCTACGGAGAACGGCTCGAAAAAGATGACAATTTGCGGCTGACGCTTTTAGTGCGTGACAAATTACAGGAAAACGGAATTAAAGTTTATTTGACACGCGAGGACGATACCTATTTCACGCTGGACGAGCGGTGTCAAATTGCCAATCGAAGGCGGTGCACTCTATTTGTGGCGCTCCACCGTAACAGCAGTGAATCGGGCGGCAGCGGTGTAGAAATGTGGGTCAAAAACACGCCGAGTGATACGGAATGGGCGTTGGCGGAAAATATGCTGAACGCTTTGGAAAATGCAGGCATTACCCGCGCGCGCGGCGTGAAATCGGGCTACGCCAAAAATGCAGACGGCAACTACTATGTAAATGCACACACAAATATGCCGAGCTGTCTTGCGGAAATCGGGTTTATTACAAGTGATGAAGACAATGCCCTGTTTGATGAAAACTTGGACGCATACGCCGAAGCGATTGCAAACGGGATTTTGGAAACCTTAGACAGTATAGCAGCGGAAGAATAGAATGTAAAAAGTAAGCGCCCCGATGCAAATGTCTCGGGGCAAATGTGTTTATTGGGTTATAATTTCCGAATGATTTGCCACGCAGCAATAAGTTTTTCTAGCGTCCACGCGGCGTTGGCGGGGCTGGTGGACGGCAGACAAACGGCAGGCTTACCGATTTGCGGCAAAATATAGCGGTCATACAGTTTGCCCGCGGTTTTGCCGTTCGTGAAAATGCATTCTATCGGCGCGGCGGACAAAATCGGCGATAAATCATTCGCAACGGCGTTTTGAATACTGCTGTCCGACGATCCGACAATCTCACACGAGGCAATCACATCCCACAACGCGATGCCGTTCCGCGCGCAAAACAGCCGTTTTTCGGGTATGGTTTTTAATGGTTCTTCCCCGTAAAGCGCAGGCAAAACGCGCCAAAAACGGTTTTGCGGGTGCCCATAGAAAAACGCCTGTTCGCGGGATTTCACCGACGGAAAACTCCCTAAAATCAAAATACGGCTGTTCCCGTCATACAGCGGCGGAATCGGGTGCACAATATGCTGATGCCGCGGGGAAGTGTTGTCCCTGTTGCTCATTGCGCCGCTTCCTTTTGAAACAAAAAGGTAGTGACAGACTGTGCGGGAACGGTATAGCTGACATTTACAGCAAACGGTTGCATATAAACACATTCCAAATCGTGCGTTGCATCGGTCAAAAAGGCAGAAGTATTTGTAAATTTTGCTTGGCGGTTAAAATCCATTGTAAAGGCTTGCTCGGTTTCGGTATTATTCACCACAATCACCGCCACGGTATCCCCGCAGTCAAACGCGACCGAAGAAAGCGGCAGAGATTTGCCGACAGACGCGCCGATACGCACCGCACCCGGCTCTACGAATTTGGAGAAATTCCCGAGAACATACAACCGCTTGGTCGTTTCGTAGGTATGCGCGTCGCGGTCAACATAAATCAACCCGTCACGGTAATCGTAAGCAGAGACCGCAATCCAGTAGCTCCAGCTTTCAGCGTCCAAAATCGTCAAATCTTCAAGCATCGTATTGCAGAGTACCAACGCAGAGTCCATTGTGACATCTTTGCCGCCCTGCATTTCCGTCCATTCCGTACAACGCACGGGCAGATTGCGATAATGCAGATTTAAGTATTTGGCAGTTTTTTCTTTTTGCTCGGCACTGCCCCAATAGGAATGGGTATCTAACCCCTTGATGGCGGCGGAAAGGTCTTTGTCGTCCATAATCGGGTCTAAATAGCGTTTGAGCGTATCCCCAAACGGTTGTCCCGATTCGAACATCGACAGTTCGGTGCTGTCAGTCAGTCCGCGGTTTTGCATTTCGGCAAGGAATACCTTATACAGCGCCACAACCTCATCGGGCTCATAATGACAGCCTTCCTGCCCGCCCTGCCAAGCCCATTGCGGCTCGTTAATCGGGGAAACGGCAGTTACGGGAACACCTTGTGTGCGGAAATATTCGACAGCGTCCAGCACATAGTTCGCAAAATTCTGATACTGTGACGCATCTAAATTCGGTTTGGAAAAATAGACATTGTTTCCTTCGTCATTGACATAGTCCAAACGGCTTTCGTCTGCATCACAATGTACTTTTCCGTTGATTGTCATCGTATCAGGTGCGCTGTTTGAGAAAAACACAACATTTTTCACGCCCAAATCGACCGCCTTTTGCATACACCAAACGGCGTTCGCGTCGCGGGAATAATCGACCGTGCCGTCGGGGGCAATAAAGCTCTCGGTTTTGCGCCACGGGTCGGAATAATCAGAAATATCCTCCGTTTTGGAGCCTGCGCCGAGGTTGTAACGGTAAATATCCAAATCAATGCCGTTGCCGCCGTAAAGCAGTTCCAAAATTTCGGTGCGGATTTCATTGCCGTTTTCGGTATTCTCCGTCCAGCCGCCGACATCCTGCGCCCACCAAGCGGCGCTCGCTCCGAAGCCCTCCATAGTCTGATAGGTTTTATTGGTATTTACAGAAATCTCCATATCCGTTTTCGTGCACGATGACAAAAGCAGGCAAAACGCACCGCAAAGCAAAAGTGCCGCGAGGCTCACCCCGATTTTGTTATATTTCATTTTTCGTCCCCTGTTCTTAAATAAAAAGCAAAAAAGGCGGTAGAATACCACCGCCCTTTCGTTTTCTGTTTATTTTGTACCGAAAATACGGTCGCCGGCGTCGCCGAGGCCCGGCACAATATAACTGTGCTCATTAAGTTTTTCGTCGAGCGCCGCACAGTAGACATCGACATCCGGATGCGCGGTTGTGAGCGCTTCCAGTCCTTCGGGCGCGGCAATGATGCCCATAAATTTAATGGACTTCGGATTGTAGGTTTTGATCTGTGAAATCGCGTCAATCGCCGAGCCGCCCGTCGCGAGCATCGGGTCAAGCACAATCACCTCGCGCTGGGAAATATCCGACGGTAATTTGCAGTAATACGGTACGGGCTTCACCGTTTCAGGGTCACGGTACATACCGATATGCCCAACCTTTGCCGACGGTACAAGCGCCAAAACGCCTTCCAGCATACCTGTGCCTGCGCGTAAAATCGGCACGAAAGCTAAGGTCTTGCCCGAAATAACTTTGGTTTTCGCCATCGCCACAGGGGTTTCGATTTCGACCTCTGTCAGCGGCAAATCCCGCGTGGCCTCATAGCACATCAGCATTGCAATTTCCTGCACCAAAGCGCGAAACTCCTTAGAGCCTGTGTTTTTGTCACGCAGAAGCGTAAGTTTGTGTTGAATCAGCGGATGGTTGGTAATAACGACCTTTCCCATAATAGCCTCCCGAATTTTTAGTTTCTTTGCGAATTATTATATAACAGCCGTCAAAAAATTACAAGAATTTTATACGGCAAATTGCAAGGACAGTTGGATTTATAAAGTGCCCTCTTCAATCGCGGTGATTTGGTCAATGCGGCGCTGATGTCTGCCGCCCTCAAATTCGGTATTTAAAAATACATCGACCAATTCACAGGCGAGCCCCGCACCGACAACCCTGCCGCCCATGCAAAGGGCGTTGGCATTGTTGTGGAGTCTTGTGTATTTCGCGCTGAAATAATCCGAACAGCACGCCGCGCGAATGCCTTTGACCTTGTTTGCCGCCATAGAAATGCCGATACCCGTGCCGCAGCAAAGTACGGCAAGGGAAGATTTGTCGCTGTCCGCAAGCAGTTGTTCGCAAGTGGCTTTTGCAATGGGTGCATAATCCACCGATTCTGCGGAATGTGTGCCGCAATCGGTGTACGCAATCCCTTGCGCCTCCAAATGGGCTTTAATGGCTTCTTTCAGTTCGTAACCGCCGTGGTCCGCGCCGAGATAAATCATAGTTTTTTCTCCTTATTTCAATTTGTTTTTGTTATTCAATTCCCGCTGTGCCTGCGGCAAGCGCAGATAGACGGGCAAGATTGCAGATGCTTCTGTCGGCTGTTCGCCGTTTTGTATACGCGTTTCGGCAAGATATGCCACGGAGGACGCACGCGCACTGCGCAACTGTGCGGGGGCGAGCGTGCAAGGGAAATCCCCCTCTGTGCTTAGAAAATCATATGCTTTTTTTGCGCCGTCCGCACAAAACAGGACGGGCTTTTTGTGTGTTTTTAACCGTTCGCCGAGTTCCGTTATCAGCATAGCGGAATCCTCTAAAATGCGTGTACCGTTTTGAAACA
>JBJEPR010000180.1:0-10695 GCA_051881335.1 Candidatus Fimenecus sp.
TTATAATTTATATATTCACCCACGGAAAGAGGGGATAGTTTTGTACGGATTGATTGACCATAAAGACGAAATCAACCGCCTTTTGGCGCGCTACGGCGTGAAATTCGGTATTTATAAAAATAATGAGTTCTACGAACGGCTGTTTCCGTTCGACCCGTTGCCGCGCATTATCACCCAAAATGAGTTTCAGTTTTTGGAGCGAGGGTTAAAACAGCGTGTGCACGCCTTGAACTTGTTTTTAAACGATATTTACGGCAAAAAGCAGATTTTGCGCGACGGCGTCATTCCCGAGGATTTCGTATACCGTTCCACGGGCTTTTTGCCGCCGTGTGAAAACATTGTGCCGCCGCTGTCGGTTTATAACCACATTTCGGGCATTGATTTGGTGCAGGCAAAGGATATGACTTGGTTTGTGCTCGAAGACAATCTCCGTATTCCCTCGGGGGCTTCGTACCCGATGGTTGCGCGCGACCTTTGCCGGCGCGCCAGCCCCGACACTTTTCAAACCAACGCTGTGACGGATAACCGCGGCTACGGCAAGCTCTTAAAAACCGCGCTGGACGATGTCAACCTCGGCGGAATCAATGTGATTTTAACGCCGGGGCGCTATAATTCCGCCTTTTTTGAGCACTCCTATCTTGCCGAGCAAACCGGCGCGGTCTTTGCGATGCCGCAGGATTTATTTGTGGAGGGGAATGTCCTCTATTACAGCGAATATTCGGGTGAACGCCGCAGAGTCGGCACGGTGTACCGCCGTGTTTCCGATGAATATTTAGACCCAATGACCTTTTTACCGTATTCTCTTTTGGGTGTGCCGCATTTGCTCGACGCGTACCGTGCGGGCAATGTTGCCATAGTCAACGCCCCCGGCAACGGCGTTGCGGATGACAAAGGCATTTACTATTTCGTACCGCAAATGATAAAATACTACCTCGGCGAAGAGCCGATACTCAAAAATGCCCCGACCTATTTGCCATATTACGAAGCGGACAAGGCCTATGTTTTGGCGCATTTGGATACCTTGGTCATCAAAGATGTCTCCGAATCGGGCGGCTACGGCGTGGTGTTCGGTTCGGAACTTCCCAAAGCAGAATTGCAAAAGTTGCGTGACGCGATTTCGGAAAATCCCCGCCGCTTTATCGCACAGGAGGTTGTGGAATTCAAAGACCTTTCCGTGTTTGAAAACGGGCAGGTGACCGCCCGCAAAGCGGATTTGCGTGCCTTTGTGCTGTACGGCAAGGAGATTACCGTTTGGCAAAGCGGGCTGACGCGCTATGCGCGCGAGGAAGGCTCGTATGTGGTCAATTCTTCACAGGGAGGAGGGTTTAAGGACACATGGGTATTATCTCGATAAAATCCACCGATAATCTGTTTTGGCTCGGGCGCTATGTCGAGCGTGTATTCACCACGCTCAAAATGTTTTCTCAGTGCTATGATGTGCTTATAGATGTGGACGAAAACGCCTATGTCGATTTCCTGCAGAAGCTCGGTATTCCGAATACCTATTCTTATAAGCAGGAGTTTATTGCGGATTTCCTGTTTAACGAAAGCAACCCGAATTCCGTGATGAGCACCGTCCTCGCCGCGTATGACAATGCAGTGATGATGCGTAACGAGTTAAGCAGTGAAACGATGTCTTATATCCAACTCGCTGTGGACGCGATGCAGCGCGGCAAGGAAAGCTCGGCGCCGATGCTCAAATTGCAAGAGGTGTTTGACTGTATTTTTGCCTTTTGGGGCGCGGCGGATGACTATGTGGAGTCCGAAACCACGCGCAACATTTTAAAATTCGGGCGCAGTGTGGAACGTATCGATTTGTATACGCGCTTCTCCTGCCCGCCCGAACTCATTCGCAAAGAATTCAGCATTTTGTTAAACCGCCTTTACAAGGTCGGCATTGACTGCAACATCACGGCAATTGACCGTTTAATGAAAATCATCTTGGAAAAAGACGATTTCGAAGCGGACAAATTCACCATTCAGGAGGAGCTTTCCCGCCTGTTTGTCACCGCGCCGAGTGCGTATTATTAAACAGGGGAGGGCTTGTTTTGCAAACCGTTGAATTTTCGTATTCGATGCAAATTGCATTTTCTGCACCCGTGGTGCGCCATTGCTTTTCTCTGCGGTGCTTGCCGTTTAATAACGAATACCAGCGCATACGCGAGCTGTTTTTGGAAGTTTCGCCGCACAATGTGTTGACCGAAACCGCCGACGGCTTTGGCAACCGTATTTTGACCGACCGTATTACCGAAGCGCATACCGAATTTTCAGTCTATGTCAACGGCATTGCCGAAATTGACATTGCCAAAAAAGTGCCCGAGGAATTAAACGGGATTTATAAGTACCCGTCGCAGTATACCGTGTGCGGCGAAAAACTTACCGTGCTTACAGAAGCTTGCCGCCCGCTGTGCGAAAACAAAACCCCGACCGAAACGGCAAAGATTGTAATGCAGGAATTGCGCAAGCGCTTTACCTACCAAAGCGGCGCGACAAATATCAACACCACCGCCGAAGAAGCGCTCGCTTTGGGCAAAGGCGTTTGTCAGGATTTTGCGCATATGCAAATTGCTGTTTGCCGCGCGCTTTCTGTGCCCGCGCGGTATGTGGTCGGCATACAAGAGGGAACGGGCGAAACCCACGCTTGGGTGGAAATTTACGACAACGGCATTTGGGTCGGCATTGACCCGACCAACAACAAAATGGTGAATGACCGCTATTTAACATTGAGCCACGGGCGAGATTTTGCTGACTGCGGCATCAACCGCGGGCTGTTTGTCGGCGGCGGTACGCAAACCCAAACCATAGAAGCAACCGTCAAGATTCTTTAATATTGTTATTTCAGCCGAAATGAAAAGCCGATTAAAATGAGATTTGTATATTGGATTTTATGTATACCGAATACAAAAGCGTTCCGAAAAAATCGGAACGCTTTTCTTTTTGCAATCCCCGCCCGACCGCACACGGCAAATAATAACCTGCAAATAAGCAGGTGGGTGTCTTTCCTCGGGTTTAGTGCTCCCAGCGTCCGCAAAACTGCGGGAGGTCTGCACACCGCCTCGGAATTCCGACTCCCGAAAAAAACGTGTTGGGTTAATATTGTACCGTGCGTTTATCGCATCGGGCAGGTTGATTTTAGGTTGTGCAAAATTGTACAAAAAATGCGTTATTCTTCGTCCTCAGCAATGTCAAATAAATCCGAAAGACGCTCTTCAAAAATACTGCCGATTTCGTTGAATTCGTCCTCGTCCTCAATCGGCTCTAAATAGGTTTCGCCGTCCTCCTCGCTGACCTTTAAAATAATCAACTCGCCGTCGTCCTCTAAAATTTCCTCGGCTTCATCATAGACGGGCAAAAGCGCCACATAGCGCGCGTCGTCGGTTTCAATGCGGTCTAATTCCTCAAAGATATGCTCTACGCCGTCCTCATCGACCACGCTGACAATGTCGGGATTGTAATTTTCGTCCATAGTGTTCTCCTTTATGTGTTCTGTACTCATTTTACCCCGAAATTGCCGAACAGTCAACTGTAAAAAACTGCTTGCAGGGTAAAACAGTTTTATTTTTGGTAACCTTTCATAAATTCGTTTATTTACATATAAATTTTATAAAAAGAACAAAAAAACTATTGACTTTTTACAAAACTGTGGTATACTGAAATTGAACAAAGGGAGAAACCCTGAAGAGGCGAAGGACCTCGGTTCTGAAAAGCCCTTTGTTACATTTCGAAAGCGAGTTGGGAGGCGAATCCAATGTACTGTATAGAAGAACCGCAGCATTCGTTTCGCTGTGCTTTGCGGTAAATTCGACGGGCTGAAAAATGTAAACAGCGTTACCGTATGAAACAAATTTTTAGAATGTTCCGATATTAGGTTGCGTGCAAAACAAAGATAAAAACGATTTTCGTTTCCCGTTGCCGCAAAGAACTGCACAATAGATACAATAAAATACCAACAAACTTCAAAAAGTTTCTCACAATTCTATAAAAGCAAGCACGCCGCAGAAATTGCTTCTGCGGCGTGTTTTATATATGGTTTTATTCGTTTTTCAGCGCTTCGCACCATTCTTTTTCGCGAAAACCGAGCAGTACCGCGCCGCTGTCGGCGATAAGCAAAGGACGCTTCACCAGCATACCGTCTGTCGCAAGAAGTTGTAATTGTTCTTCTTCAGACATCGCAGGCAATTTCTCCTTTAATTGCATCGATTTATACAAAAGCCCGCTTGAGTTAAAAAACTTTTTCAGCGGCAAACCGCTTTGCGCGTGCCATACCTTTAATTCATCAAAGGTCGGGTTTTCCGTTTTGATATTTCGTGCTTCAAAGATAAAACCGTTGTCTAAAAGCCATTTTTTTGCCTTTTGACAAGTTGTGCATTTGGGATATTCTATGAATAGCATTGTTATTTCCTTTCCAACGGCAGCGTTTACAGCTTTTCAACCTTGAGCATATTGGTCGTACCCGAAATCCCTAAGGGAATTCCGGCGGTAATGACAACCACATCGCCCGTTGTAACAAGCCCGTTCTTGCGGGCAACCTCGACCGCGTGCGAGAACAGTGCGTCGGTGTTTTTCTTTTCATCGCACAAAAGCGGCACAACGCCCCAGGACAAATTCATTTGCCGACAAACAATTTCGTCCGTGGTGCACCCGATAATCATACATTGCGGGCGGTGTTTGGAAATCATACGCGCGGTCGAGCCGCTTTTGGTGACAGTAATAATCGCCTTTGCACCGAGGTCGTGCGCCGTGGTGACCGTCGCGTGCGAAATCGCGTCGGTGATGCGGCGATTGGCTTCTGTGGCGGCATTGTTGAAGTGCGTTACATAGTCAATCTGCCCTTCGGTGGTTTCGGCAATGCGTGACATCGTTTCCACCGCCTCCACAGGGTGCGCGCCCGCCGCCGTTTCACCCGACAGCATAATTGCCGAAGTGCCGTCGTAAATCGCGTTGGCAACATCGGTGATTTCTGCACGCGTGGGGCGGGGATTGGTAATCATCGATTCAAGCATTTGCGTTGCCGTAATGACCTGCTTGCCGGCGCGGTATGCGCGCTGAATAATTTTTTTCTGAATGGAGGGTATCATTTCAAACGGAATTTCCACGCCCATATCGCCGCGCGCGACCATCACGCCGTCCGCCGTCTCAATAATTTCATCAATGTTGCGCACACCGTCCATATTTTCGATTTTGGCAATAATGCGCACATTGCGCCAGCCGAGGGCATTGGTGAATTTGCGCAAATATGCCACATCTGCCGCCGTGCGAACGAACGAAGCGGCAATGTAATCAAATCCAAGTTTCGCGCCGAATTCCAAGTCGGACATATCGCGCTCGGAAAGGTAGGGCATGGAAAGCTCCACGCCGGGCACATTCACACCCTTGCGGTCGGACAGCACGCCGCCGTCTTGCACAGTGCAGACAATATCGGTGTTGCTTATGCTTTTGACGACCAGGGAGACTAGCCCGTCATTGATCAGAATTTGCGTGCCGACCGTGACATCGTGCGGCAGTTCGCCAAACGAAACAGAAGCAATTTTATTGTCGCAAACTATATCGCGAGTGGTTAAGGTGTATTCGTCACCGGAAAAAATTTCCACAGGCTTGTGGTCTTTGAAAATGCCCAAACGGATTTCGGGGCCTTTGGTATCGAGCATTGTGGCAACAGGTAAGCCTAATTTTTCACGCGCGGCAATCACCTCACGAAAACGGACTTCGTGTGTTTCGTAATCTCCGTGTGAGAAGTTGAACCGTGCCACATTCATACCTGCACGCATCATATTTTCCAAAACTTCGGGCTTGTCCGTAGACGGCCCTACCGTACAAATGATTTTTGTTTTACGCATAGAAATCACCCTTCAAAAAATACAAGGAAACAGAAGTTCCAAATCTTCCTCAAATACATCATATTCTTGATTTTGTCAAATGTCAAGCGCTTTTTATACTTTTATGCTCTCTGCCCATAGTATGCCGAAGGAAAATGCAAAAATCCCTGCCGCAATGCAGTGTATGCATACGGCAGGGATTCTATGTTTTTGTGTTTTACAGCGAAAAACGGTAATCAGTTGTTGATGAATTTATCCTTTTCATCGTTCCAGCTGTACAGCTTTCTGACTTCTTCACCGACTTTTTCCGACGGATGCTCTGCAGCCAATTTGCGCATCGCCTTGAAGTGTACCTGACGGCCTGCGGGGGACATATCCAACAGGAATTCTTTGGCAAAGGTGCCGTCCTGAATATCTGCCAGAATTTTCTTCATTGTTTTTTTGGTTTCTTCCGTAATCAGCTTCGGACCGGTGACATAATCGCCGTATTCTGCGGTATTGGAAATGGAATAACGCATACCTGCAAAGCCGCTCTGATAAATCAAATCGACAATCAGCTTCATTTCGTGAATGCATTCAAAATAAGCGTTGCGCGGGTCATAGCCTGCTTCGCAAAGGGTTTCAAAGCCCGCCTGCATCAGCGCGCAAACGCCGCCGCAAAGCACAGCCTGCTCACCGAATAGGTCGGTTTCGGTCTCGGTGCGGAAGGTTGTTTCCAAAACGCCCGCTCTTGCGCCGCCGATGGCAAGCGCATATGCCAATGCCATATCGAGCGCTCTACCGGTTGCGTCCTGGTGTACGGCGACCAAGCAGGGAACGCCTTTGCCTGCCTGATATTCCGAACGAACGGTGTGACCGGGGCCTTTCGGTGCAATCATCGTAACATCTACATCTTTCGGCGGGGTGATGCAGCCGAAGTGAATGTTAAAGCCGTGTGCGAACATCAGCATATTGCCCGCTTCCAGGTTCGGCTCAATGTCTTTCTTATACATATCTGCCTGCAACTCATCGTTGATGAGAATCATAATAATGTCGGCTTTTTTTGCCGCTTCTGCCGCGGTGTAAACCTCAAAGCCCTGTTTTTCTGCCTTTGCCCAGGACTTACTGCCCTCGTAAAGACCGATAATCACATTGCAGCCCGACTCTTTTGCGTTGAGAGCGTGTGCGTGCCCTTGACTGCCATAGCCGATTACGGCGATGGTTTTGCCGTCAAGCAGGGAAAGGTTGCAGTCCTCTTGATAAAACATTCTTGCTTCTGTCATATGTAGATGCCTCCAAAAAATAATATTTTGTGTTGTGTGACAACTTAAATTTGTTGTCATACAACTATTATAGCCTTTTTCTTCCGGTTGTCAATACTTTTTTTACGGATTTTCCAAAGAAAGCTGTTCGTTGAGCACCGCGTGATGCAAATGCACGGTAATCGCACTTTTTAAGCCCTGTGCGTCGCGCTTTTCCAAAAAGTGCATAATCAAAATATGGTCTTTATATGCGTCCTCGGCAACAATGTCCAAATTATAGTTGAGCTCAAAGGTTTGTTCAATCGTCTGCGTCAGCATCGGCATAAACTGCCCCAAAAATTTATTGTGCGAAGCCTTAATAATTGCACCGTGAAACGCACTTTCCGAGGCAATACGCTTTTTGCTTTGCGGATTTTCAAGAATTTGCTTTTGACATTCTGTACCGAGCTTTAAAATTTCCGCAATTTCACTGTCTGTTGCGCGTTTACAGGCGAGCGCGGCCGCCTCCGGCTCAAAAATCAATCGCGCTTCATATAAATCCCGCAAAGTGACTTTCATTTCGGAAAGATTTTGCAAGGCGATGCCGCTTTTTGCATATTGGTCGATTTGCGCGGCAACAAATGTCCCGCGCCCGCGCCGTACCTCTAAAATCCCTTCATAAGTGAGCAATCGAATGGCTTCGCGTATCGTCGTACGGCTGACGCCGAGGTCGTACGCCAGCTCGTTTTCATTCGGTAATTTTTCACCGAAACCGTAAACGCGCTGTTCGGTAATCATCTTTTGCAGGGTTTCCGCGGTTTTTTGCGACAGTGTTTTTTTTTGCATAAGTATGTTCATTCTCTTTCTCGGAACAATATTTACATTACTATACAATAACTTTCCGAAAAAAGCAAAACAAATTTTATAAGCACGCCTTTCGCACCACCCGTTTTCCGTTTGCGTACAATAATAAAAAACAGGTGTGGTTTTTTGTGAAAAACAAACGGCAGAAACGGCAAGTCCGTACCGTGTGGAAGCTGTTGGGCGTTGCGGCGGCGCTCGCGGTTATCGGTGCAGTCTTGCTTTCCTATATGCGCCCCGTCATTTTGTCATATGCCCAAACTGTCGCCAAACGAATGCTCTTGTCCGCCGCGAATGAAGCGGTGGTCAATGTCCTGCGCGACACAAATACGAATTATGACGATTTGGTGCGCCTTTCCACCGACGCGGACAACCGCATTACGGGTTTGCAAATTGACGCGCTTGCCATCAATTTGCTGAAAAGTCAAATTTCTTTGGAAATTGAGCGCATTGCCGCCGAAGAGGATACCTTTTATACTTATATTCCCGTCGGCTCTTTTTTGGGCAGTGAATATACGGCGGGGCGGGGCCCGAAAATACGGTTTTCAATGCAGTTAACCTCGAACAGCACCGTCGAATTTCAGTCGGAATTTAAAGACGCGGGCTTAAACCAAGTTGTCCATCGCATTTATTTATATATCACCGTGACGGGGCGGCTGGTGTTGGCGGGCGCGAAAGATACCTTTTCGGTAGAAACCTCCGCTTTACTTGCGGAAACGGTGATTGTGGGACTGACGCCCGATGCATTCACCGAGGTCAACGAAGGGGTAAACGGCGAGACAGCGGACCTTATCAGCAACTACGGCGCCGAGGCAGAGAAGTAACCCGGCAAAACGGCCGGTACTTTTGAAAACAGATTGATTTCTGCGGAAAATTGTGGTATTTTGATGTAGAACAAATTTCGTGTAAAGCAAAGGAGAAACAGCGTGCAGAAGCGTGTCTTTAAAAACTTAAAAGCCAACTGGGCGTTTTTGCCGCTTGCGGCGGTGACGATTGCGCTGTGTGCGTTCGGCTCTTTGGAAGCCGTCGCAAAAGGCTTGTGGGCAGTCCCTGCCGTATCGGCTGTGGCGGCAGCGCTCTTTTTGCCGCATCTTTTCACGGTACGCGGTGTTCCGAAGAAACAGCGGAGATACTGCGGTTTACTTGCCGCTGCGGTTGCCGTACTTGCGGCATTGGATTTGTATAAGACAATGCCGAACGGGGCGTATTTCGAAAAAGTGTTTGAAACACATCCCACTTTGCAAACACCGCTGATGTGGGTATCGGCAATTTTGCTCGGGATTACTATGTTTTGGACGGTCTTTTTACTGCTTTTACATTTCCCGCGCAGTTGTGCCTGTCGGTATCCGCAAAATTCCGTTTCTCCTACGGTAAAAAGCAAAAAAAATACAGTCCTTCTTTGGCTGTATTGCGCGTTGACGGCGTTTATTGTTTTAACCGTTTGTACCAAGTCATCCTTTTTGTATCCGTTTAACGATTGGGTCGATGCAAACTGCTTTTTCACCGTCGGCAAGGCACTCGCCAACGGCAAGGTGCTTTACCGCGATATTTACGAGCAAAAAGGTCCGTGGCTCTATTTTTTACACGCGATTTGTTACCGCATCTCCGAAAAAACTTTTTTCGGTGTGTATTTGCTGGAACTTTTGTCGGGTACGGTGTTTTTGTATTTTGCCGCAAAATTGATGCAGTTGTACCGTGCGCGCGGTATTCATGTGCTTTTGCCGCTTTTAGCGGCGGTTATTTACGCTTCTTACGCCTTCTGTCACGGTGACAGCGTTGAGGAGCTTTGCCTACCGTTGTTCTCGGCGGGGCTGTATATTACCGAACGCGCGTTTTGCGAAAAACGCACCGTTACCTTGCGCGGATGGATCCTGCTGGGCGTGCTCGGCGGTCTGGTCTTTTGGATGAAATTCAATTTGGTCGGCTTCTTTGTGGGGCTGGCGCTTGTACCGCTTTGGAGGACGCTTCGCCGCGACGGCGTGGGTGCGCTTTTCAAAGCTGTACTTTGTATTTTGATGGGCGTTTTATTGCCGAGTATCCCCGTACTTGTGTATTTCGGCTCTGTCGGCGCGTTTCATAATCTTTGGGAAGCCTATTTCTATAACAATCTGTTTTTGTACGCAGACAGCGGCGACGAGGCTTTGACTGCGGCGGCATTTTTGGAACGGCTGTTTTTGCGTATTAGGCGCAATGTGTCGAAAAATGTGCTGTTTGCCGTGCCGGGATTTGCGGCGGTGCTTTGGTATACTGCAACCGCCGAAAAGGGCAGACGCGCCCATTTACTGCTGTGCGCGCTGTTTACGGTGCTGTTTGTCTATTCGGGTGATGTGGCATATCCGTATTACAGCCTTATTCTTGCCGTATTTTCCGTATTTGCCGCGGTGGCGCTCGGAAAATGTGCTGACCGTGTGCTTGCAAAGCCGACGAAGCGGTGGCTTACCGTCTCTGTGGCGGTCATGTCGCTGTGCTGTGCGGGCTTGCTTGCTTTCTACACGAGCAACAATGTATATTTGATGCAATATTCTAAAGACGATTTGCCGCAGTATCGGTTTGCGAAAATTATCAACAGCGTAGAAAATCCCACCTTGTTAAACTACGGCTTTTTGGACGGCGGCTTTTATACGACCACAGGCATTGTGCCCGACAGCCGCTATTTCTGTCGGCTGAATATCTCGTTGTCGGAGATGTATGTGGAGCAAAGTATGGCTGTGTACCGCCAAAAGACCGATTTTGTGGTTACGCGCAATAAGCCGTTGCAAAATGATAACTATATTTGCGTCGATATGGCGACAATGTAT
>JBJEPR010000181.1:0-10641 GCA_051881335.1 Candidatus Fimenecus sp.
ATAAACTGAATTTCTTTCTGAATCAGGTATCCGCAAGCCGCCGGCAGGAATTCTGCAACGCCGGTTGTGGAGGAATGCGCTCTGTGTGCAGAGCCGAACGCATCATTCACATAAAGGTCTGCAAGCGCTGCAAACTTCTTGGAAAGTTCAACATCGTTTTTGGTTTCACCCGGCTCAAAACGAACATTTTCAAGCAAAAGCACTTCGCCGTCTTTGAGTTCGGAAGCAAGCTTTTGTGCGCTTTCGCCGACAACATCGTCCGCCATTTTGACTTCCTGTCCGAGAAGCTCGGAAAGTCTTGCCGCAACGGGTTTCATAGAAAATTCGGGGTTTACCTCCCCTTTCGGTCTGCCGAGGTGCGAACAAAGGATAACTTTTGCACCGTTTTTAATCAAATACTGAATTGTGGGAAGCGATGCGACAATACGCTTATCGCTCGTGATGACGCCGTTCTCCATTTTGACATTGAAATCGCAACGAACCAATACGCGTTTGCCTTTCACATCAAAATCTTCAACGGTCATTTTGTTGAGTGCGCTCATTTTTATCATCCTTTCAGAGAGTATGATTAACCTTTTTATTAACCTTGTTTATTTTATAACAAACTTCCTATTTTTGCAAGTGGCAGGGCGGATAAGTGCTGAAAAAAATATAAAAATTTTTGTGGATAATGCACAAGCAGTTAAATCACATATAGCTTCATAATATCCGAAGCGCGTTGCATCACCATTTTTCTAAGCTCTGCAGGCTTGGCAACCTGCATTTTCCCACCGAACTGCATAATCCACGAAACCAAACCCTCGCTGACAGCGGCATCCACCGTCAGTTTGAATTTTTCATCATTCACACGCATAATGCGGATATCTTCCCCGAAGCGGTCAAGAACAGGTTCAATTAAATCCTTTCGGCAAATCAGTTCCACGCGTTCGGTTGTGCCTGTAAACATATTAAAATGGGTTTTTGCATAGTCTGCCGTGTCGAAATAGGTTTTATACGGGGAAACCTCGGAAAACGGACGAACAGGCTCAGTTTCTAAAATTTCCAGCGCGCGGATACGGTCAACGCGCAAGACCATAATGTTATCATATTTGATATTATTGCCGACCAAATAATAATGATCGTCTTTCCAAATCATACCGTAAGGACTTAAAATATGATTTTTCTCCTCGTACTCCACAGCGCTTTGTTCGGTGATAATGCGTCGGCGATAAACAAGCGATACCTTTTTCCCCCGCCGAATCGCACGATTTAGCTTATCCACATTGTAATAAATAGCTTCATTGGTGGATTTGGTGCGATTTTCAACATATACCTGGCCTTTGATTTCTTTTGCTTGGCTCGTACTTAACAGCTGCAGAATTTTTTCACAAAGCTGCGCACTCTTTTTCGGGGAAATAAAGTTTGCCGCCTGTACAGCGTCATACAGCAGACGGATTTCCGCCTCCTCAAAATCGCGGGACGCTAAAAAGTAGCCGTTTTTCGGGGTTTTGGTATGTAAAATATCGTACCCGAATTCTTTTAAAATGCTGATGTCGTTATAGACGGACTTTCGCTCACAGACAATGCCGTGGTTTTTTAGAAAAAGCAGGATTTGCTCAATATCCACGGGATTGTTTTCATCGCTTTCACGCATCAACAAGTCTAAAACAAACAGCAATTTCAGTTTTTGATTTAATTTCACTTTCTGCGTATCCAAAAGCCGTACCCCCGTTTTTTAGTACCGCATCAATTTATTAACCGCCATCACTGTTTTTTCATCCGGCTTTAATACGGCTCGGTCATAAGTATAAATACCGTTGACTTCGTTTTCCACATCGGAAATCTGCGTATAAATCGTGCCGGACAAGCCTTTTTCAATTAATGGAATAACCTGCTTTTTGTGGAGCTTTTCATAGGCGGCAGACAAAGACGCCTTATCCTTAAACATTAGGTAACCAAAAGCTTTTTTCGGATTCCACATATGCCCCGCTTCTTTTTGCGAATAGCCGCCGAATTCCGTGATGACAAACGCGCGGTTGTCAAGTTTACGCATACGAATGGGCAAAATATACTTGTGCATACTTTGAATATCGCCGCCGCCTTGGTCATACCAACCGCTGGCGTGGTCCACTACACGGCTATTGTCCATATGGCGCACATATTCGCAGATTTTCAGTGCGTCGAACTGCCCCCACGCCTCATTAAACGGTACCCATGCGTACAAAGAAACCGTGTTATACAGCAAATCCACCATTTCGGAAAGCTCACGCTTATAATCGTCACGCCATTTTTTCTCGCCGCGGCTAAATACCTTGTATTTATCATCTTTGATATGCAAAATTCCGATATTCGGCAAAAACCCCGCATAAAAATCGCCGATGTATTTGCCGCCGCTCATCATATCTTGCCAAACAAGCATACCCAAACGGTCGCAGTGATAATACCAACGCAATGGCTCAATTTTGATGTGCTTTCTGAGCATATTAAAGCCCAAGCGCTTCATTTCGGAAATATCGAAAATCATCGCTTCATCCGTCGGCGAGGTCATACCGCCGTCAGGCCAATAGCCTTGATCCAAAAGTCCGCGTTGAAAATACGGCTTGTTGTTTAAAAACAGCCGCACAACGCCGAATTCGTCTTTGGCAATATTGAATTTACGCATACCGAAATAACTTGTCACGGCATCCACCGTTTTGCCATTTTGGCGTACTTCTAACGCGACATCATACAAATTCGGCTCTTCGGGGCTCCAAAGCTTTGCGTTCGGCAACGGAATTTCCGCATTTGCATCGATTGTATCGGAGAAAACGGATTCCCCTTGGAACGATACCGTGGCGAAAAGTTCCACTTCCGCATCCGTGTTCAATTCGGTAGATAAAGAAATGACCTCTTTATCAATATCCGGTAAAAAACGCAGTTTGGTCACATAGACCTCCGGCACAGCCTCCAGCCAAACCGTCTGCCAAATGCCGGAAGTTGCGGTATACCAAAAACCGTGCGTCTCAATTACCTGCTTGCCGCGTTGCTGCCAGCCTGCATCGGTCGGATCATACACGCAAACCACCAATTCGTTTTCGCCGTCCTGCAAATACGCGGTAATGTCCATAGAAAATGCGCAGTAGCCGCCCGAATGCGTGCCTGCAAGCGTATGGTTAATATACACTTTACACTGCCAATCGACCGCGCCGAAGTGCAGCAAAATATGCTTGCCCTGCATTGCGTCCGGAACAGTAAATATTTTTCGATACCACAGACGGTCGCTCGGGTACAGCGGTTTTTCAACACCGGACAGCATACTTTCTATGGCAAAGGGAACTAAAATCTTACCGTCATACTCTTCTGCCCATTTCTCGGCACGCGGCAAAACGGCATAGTCAAATTCACCGTTTAAATTCAGCCAATTTTCCCGCACTAACTGCGGCCGCGGATATTCGGGCAAGGGGCAGGCTTTATCGACCTTGTCCGTAAATATGGAGTGCATAGACATATCGTTTTCCCTCCTTTTGAGATTTTAAACCGTTGCACACAGTGTAGCATAATTCCGCGAAAAAATCTACTGTAAACATAAACAAGATGAAAAATCAATGTGAGAAAAATGAAAACAAAAGAAAGAGAAGAAAGAACAAAAAGAAAAAGCCGCTGATGTGACTTTCCTTCTTTATCAAGAGGCAGAAAAAAGATGCCGCTTGCGGACGAGCCGCAAAGAAAAATAACACTGAACCCAAAGACGAATTGGGTCCAGCGTCGCACTGGTGCGGGTAGCAGGGGTCGAACCTGTACACCTTTCGGCACAAGATCCTAAATCTTGCGTGTCTGCCAATTCCACCATACCCGCATATTGCAGATATTATAGCAAAAAGCGCTTATATTTGCAAGATGTGTTTCTTGTTTTTTCAATCCACAAATCCGAAAAATACATTGACATATACCCGTATAGGGTATATACTTAAAATACCCCTGTGGGCTATAAATTTAAGGGAGCATATTTGATTTATGGATAAGAACTGTACATGCTGTGCACGCACAAAAAAACGCACAGAAGATGAACACAAAAAACTGATAAACCGTTTAAACCGCATTGAGGGGCAAATTCGAGGCATTAAAAATATGGTGGAAAGGGATGCCTATTGCACAGATATCATTACACAGGTTGCTGCCGCCAACGCCGCATTAAATGCGTTTAACAAAGAACTGCTGTCCACGCATATTAAAACCTGCGTTGCGGACGATATTAAGGCAGGCAAAACCGAAACGGTGGACGATTTGCTCGCCACCTTGCAAAAGCTGATGAAATAAGGGAGTTTTATGACACAATATACTGTTACGGGAATGAGCTGTGCGGCTTGCAGTGCCCGTGTTGAAAAGGCTGTGGGCGCGGTTGCGGGCGTAACCGCTTGCAGTGTCAGCCTTTTAACCAATTCTATGGGTGTAGAGGGTGACGCATCCCCAACTGAAATTATTGCCGCTGTGGAACGCGCAGGTTACGGCGCAAGTTTAAAAACGCAAAACGCACAAAATCCACAAAGCGCTGTGCCAAAGGATAATGAAATCTTAAAAGATACCGAAACGCCGAAACTGAAAAAACGGCTTCTGTATTCCGTTATTTTTTTAGCGGCGCTGATGTATATTTCTATGGGACATATGCTGGGCGCTCCCCTGCCCGCAGTACTCACAGAAAATCCGATGGCATTTGGCCTTACTCAGCTGTTGCTGACAGTTGTGATTATGATCATCAACCAAAAGTTTTTTATCAGCGGATTTCAAGGGCTTGTGCACCGCGCACCGAATATGGATACGCTGGTCGCACTTGGCGCAGGCGCATCGTTTATTTACAGTGTATACGCGCTGTACGCTATGTCCCAAGCGCAAATTTCCGGCGGAACTGCCGCTGCAATGCACTGGATGCACGAATTCTATTTTGAATCTGCCGCGATGATTTTAACACTGATTACCGTCGGAAAAATGTTAGAATCGCGTGCGAAAGGTAAAACAACCGATGCGCTCAAAGGGTTGATACAGCTGTCTCCGAAAACCGCAGTGATTTTGCACAATGATACGGAAAGCACCGTGCCGATTGAGCAGGTAAAAATCGGCGATATTTTTGTGGTACGCCCAGGTGAAAGTATTCCTGTAGACGGTGAAATCCTTGATGGGCACAGCGCCGTGGACGAATCGACATTAACAGGCGAAAGCATTCCGGTTGATAAGTCTGTCGGTGACACCGTTACCGCCGCAACCATCAACCAATCCGGATTTTTGCGTTGCCGCGCCACGCGTGTCGGTGCAGATACAACGCTTTCCCAAATTATCCAAATGGTCAGCGACGCCGCCGCAACCAAAGCGCCGATTGCAAAAGCGGCCGACCGCGTTTCTGGCGTTTTTGTGCCAATTGTAATTGGGATTGCTGTAATTACTGCCATTGTTTGGTTATGTATCGGGCAAAGCGTCGGATATGCGCTTGCCAGAGGGATTTCAGTTTTGGTTATCAGTTGCCCGTGCGCTTTGGGGTTAGCAACACCTGTGGCTGTGATGGTCGGGAACGGCAAAGCGGCAAAAAACGGTATTTTATTTAAAACTGCCGCCGCATTGGAACAGGCCGGAAAAACAAAAATTGTCGTTTTGGATAAAACCGGTACGATTACAAACGGTACGCCGATTGTAACGGATATTCTCCCTACGGAAACAGCGGATAAAAACAGTCTGTTACATTTGGCTTGCTCCTTGGAACAGAAAAGTGAGCATCCGCTTTCCAAAGCAATTATGGCTTACGGCGGACAAAACGCTGTTCCGCTTTCGGAAGTAACTGCTTTTCAAGCTATGCCTGGGAACGGTCTGCAAGGCCTTGTAGACGGGCGGCAAGTGTTCGGCGGAAATTATGCTTTCATTGCCGAAAAAGCGGAAATCCCCGCATCTGCGGAGGCTTCTGCAAATGTCTTTGCAGAACAGGGCAAAACACCGCTGTTTTTTGCCGACGAGACTTCTTTTTTAGGTATCATTGTTGTGGCTGACACACTAAAAAAAGAAAGTCCGCAAGCAATTAAAGAACTGCAAAATATGGGCATTCGCGTCGTGATGCTGACAGGCGACAATCAACGCACTGCAAAAGCGGTCGGCAAGACAGCGGGTGTAGACGAAGTCATTGCAGGCGTACTCCCCGACGGCAAGGAAGCAGTTATCCGTAATTTGCAAGCAAGCGGAAAGGTAATGATGGTCGGCGATGGTATCAATGACGCGCCCGCTCTCACGCGTGCAGATACCGGCATTGCCATCGGTGCGGGGACGGATATTGCCATTGATGCGGCGGATGTTGTTTTGATGAAAAGCCGCTTAACCGATGTCCCAGCAGCAATTCGGCTAAGCCGTGCAACCTTGCGGAATATCCACGAAAACCTGTTCTGGGCATTCCTATATAATGCAATCGGCATACCGCTTGCGGCAGGTGTGTTTATTCCGATATTCGGTTGGACGCTAAATCCAATGTTCGGCGCGGCGGCTATGAGCCTTTCGAGCTTTTGTGTTGTCACAAACGCTTTGCGATTAAACTTTTTTAAGTTATATAAACAAACCAATCAACAAAAAAACAAGCCTAAAAAAGGCTTAAAGGAGGAAATAAATATGGAAAAAACATTAAAAATTGAAGGAATGATGTGCGGGCACTGCGAGGCGCATGTCAAATCTGCTTTGGAGGCGCTCGACGGCGTGGAAAGTGCAAAAGTCAGCCACGAAAGCGGCACGGCGGTACTCACACTCAACAAAGAAGTTGCGGATGAAGTGCTCAAAGCGGCAGTAGAAGCAGAAGGCTACAAGGTTCAGTAATCCAAATCTCAAAAAGAGCGATGCAAACAACTGCATCGCTCTTTTTACCTATTCAGCAGATTATTCTTTATAAATCATTGCACGCATCGCATTGCAAACTGCCAACACCATCACGCCGACATCGGCAAATACCGCAAGCCACATACTTGCAAGGCCAAATGCACTTAAAATCAACACAACGGCCTTAACCAACAAGGCAAATACGATGTTTTCGTGCACAATTTGCATCGTTTTACGCGAAATTTTCAGTGCAGTTACCAGTTTTGATGGCTTGTCATCCATTAAAACAACATCGGCCGCCTCAATCGCCGCATCACTGCCAAGTGCGCCCATCGCAATCCCGACATCGGCGCGTGCAAGTACGGGTGCATCATTGATACCGTCGCCGACAAACACCAAGGTAGATTTCGGACTCTTTTTCGTCAACAAATTTTCTGTCTTTTCCACTTTGTCATCGGGCATTAACTGTGTATAGGCTTCATCAATCCCGAGTTCTTTGGCAACCGCCCGCCCGACTTTGTCACTGTCACCGGTAAGCATAACCGTTTTGCGAATGCCAGAAGCCTTCAACTGTTCCACAGCCGATTTCGCGTCGATTTTCACCGTGTCAGAAATAACAATATGCCCGGCATACTCGCCATTCACAGCGATATGCACCGTTGTACCGACAGTTTTGCATTCGTGGAAATCCACACCGACAGACTGCATCAGAACGCCATTCCCAACATAGACGGTTTTGCCGTCAATCTCTGCGTGAATTCCACGCCCCGAAAGCTCCTCAATGTTTGTAATGCGGGTTTTATCAATATGCCAACCGTGTGCTTTTAAAATGGAAACGGCTATCGGATGCGAAGAAAAGCTCTCCGCCGCCGCGGCAATATCTAACAGTTCGCCTTCAGAAATCTGCTGTGGATGAATAGCCGTTACCGTAAAAGTACCGTTAGTCAGCGTACCGGTTTTGTCAAACACGACGGTTTCTGCTTTGGAAAGCGTCTCCAAGTAATTCGCACCCTTGATGAGCACGCCTTGTTTAGAAGCACCGCCGATACCGCCGAAAAAGGAAAGCGGCACTGATACAACCAACGCGCACGGGCAGGAAACCACAAGGAATGTCAATGCTCTTGTCACCCATACGGAAAATTCCTGCTTAAAAAGCAGCGGCGGAATCAGCGCAAGGGCAAGCGCCGCAAATACTACACACGGTGTGTAATATTTTGCAAATCGTGTAATAAAATTCTCACTTTTCGCTTTTTTCGAGGTTGCATTTTCCACCAAATCCAATATTTTGGAAACCGTACTTTCACCAAAAACACTGGTTACTTTTGCTTCAATCAAACCGTTTTGATTGACAGAACCGCTGATAATGCTGTCACCTACGCGGCAGGTCACGGGTACACTTTCCCCGGTCAGCGCAGAAGCATTTACCGTTGTCTCTCCTTTAGTAACCACCGCGTCTAACGGAACTTTTTCACCGGGCTTGATTTCAATTATTTCCCCGATTGCAACTTCTTCGGGAGATACAGTCTGCACAACTCCGTCCCGCAGGACATTGGCATAATCCGGGCGGATATCCATCAAAGCGGCAATGGATTTTCGGCTTTTGCCGACCGCAATGCTTTGAAACAGCTCGCCAACCTGATAGAACAGCATCACGGCAACCGCCTCCGGATAATCCGCAACGAAAAATGCCCCGATTGTGGCAACTGACATCAAAAAATTCTCATCGAACACTTGCCCGTGCACAATATTGCGCAGCGCTTCAAATACCACATCGTACCCCGCAATCGCATATGGGACAAGAAAGGTGAGCAAACGCACAACACCATCGGTCGGTAATACCCATACAACACACAAAAGCACTGCGGCAAGAACAATGCGAAATAAATTTCGTTTTTGCTTTCTTGACATTTAGCACACCTCAATAAATCAGTCTGCAATCGCGTTCTACCTTACGGCAGATTTTTTCAATCTTTTTCAGTAAATCCACCGTAATTTCACCTTCCGTTTCCAAGGTCAACTTTTGCGTCATAAAGTTGATGTTCGCCTGTTTTACCTCAGGCATTTTATTGACGGCATCTTCCATTTTTGCGGCACAGTTCGCACAATCCAAGTCTTCGAATTTATATACTTTCAGCATTTTACATATCCTCCTCTGTCAGATGTTCAAACCCCTGCCCGATAATCGAGCGGACATGGTCATCTGCTAAAAAATATATAATGGTTTTGCCCTCGCGGCGGTTAGCAATCAGCTTTGCATCTTTGAGCACCTTTAATTGATGCGAAATTGCCGATTGCGTCATACCCAAAAGTTCGGTAATTTCCCGTACGCAAAGTTCCTGCCCAAACAATGAGAACAGTATTTTTATTCGTGTGGTATCCCCGAAAATTTTAAATAAATCCGCCAAATCGCAAAGCGCCTCATCCTTCGGCAATTTGGTGCGCGCACAATCCAAAGCCGCGGTATGATTATGGTTATACATCAAATGCATCTCCTCTCATATGAATTTATATTCATATATTATCATTGTTCATATGAATTGTCAATACTATATTATTAAAAAATCCGCAGAAAATTCCTGCGGATTTTACATAGTTTCAAAAACTATTTTAATTTTAAATCCGGCGGTATACGGTGATCATACACATAACTGCCAAAATTGATGGGTTGTAAAAATACTTTTGCTTTCGTAATAAAATCAGACAAGCGACTGCCGTTTGGAACAATGTCCCCTGCCCCAAAGAAAGAAATGTCATTTTGCAAATCGTCTGCTGTTGTGCCAACGGGCACATTCTGCGTAATTACCTTTTGCTCACCGGGCAACAAGTCAAAGTAGTTATCGGAAAACGGCTGTGTATTGGATTTGGAATAAATTTGCAAAAATCGTACATAGTTTTGCGATTGTAAAGTAAGCGTTGCCTGATTTCCCTGCACCTGTGCCTGCATTTGCACCTGTGTTCTCGGCAATTGCAAGTCTTTTTCGGGTGCAAACAGCAAGGTCTTTTGGGAAATCACCTCTTGTTTATAGAACAGCTGCACAACCAGCACGCAGGATTTCAAATTGCCGCATTTGCGCAATTCGGAAATTTGCAAGGTTTCTACACAGCGACTTTCCAGTGCATTTAACGCAACGGCACTTCGCGCTCCTGCTGTCATCACTTTGCCGTTAAAATCCAATAACCGATACTCCACACGGCAATCTGCAAGCGCTTTCATTGTATCGTTAATGGTATAAATTTTGACGCTTTCCGTTGTATCCTCCAAAGAAAGGGTAACGGGTGCGTTAAAATGGCGAGCACAGTATTGCAAGGCTTTATAATTCCCGAAATAATCCATACTTGCCCAACTGCAAACCGGCCAGCAGTCATTCAACTGCCAATACATAGAACCGTTACATCTGCCACGATTGCGACGCCAATGCTCGGTTGCATCGCGCACACATTCCTCTTGGCAAATTTGTGACAGATAGATATAATCCTCAAACTGCTTCGGCAACCGAAAACGCGAAGTAATGTAATACGCCATTTTCATATTGCCGCTGTTGCATTTCTGATGTGCGGAAAAAACTGCGCTAGTCAAGGAATAGTCTTTGGGTGTTGCATAGGTCTCGATTGTCTTTAAATCCGGCAGGCTTTCAAAGCCAAATTCACTGCAAAACCGCGTCATACGCTTACGATAATAGGTCAGCGGTTGCAATCCGTGCCAAACCGCCCACAAATGCGTATCGCCGACATTGTCGCGGTCATAGCCTTTCATATATGCCGTTCCGCAGGGACTGCCGGGAATGTACGGCGTTTGCGTGTCAAGCGCTTGCATCCATTCGGGCAGAATGGCACAGGGCGTCCGGT
>JBJEPR010000182.1:0-10622 GCA_051881335.1 Candidatus Fimenecus sp.
AGCGGGTCATTGACTGCGTCCCAAATGCGCGCGAAGGTTAAAACAAAGGCAATGACGCGCATATCGTAATAGGCGACATCGGTGCAGAAATAGTAAAACCAGCCGCTGACAAGCCCGCAGGAAATGTTTTGCCCCGCAACACCCGCCGCAAACCAAAGCCCCTCTTTGCGCGGCACAACGCCGTTGTGTGGCTCAATCGGTTTGTTTAAAAAGGATTTCAGTTTTCCCAAAGGTATCTCTCCTTTTGCCGCAAGCGCGCGGCGTTTTTCTTTTTTATACACGCGTTTATCGTACCATAAACCACACTGAAAAGCAAGAGAAAAAACGCGGCAAGCCGAAAAGGGCTTACCGCGGGATATTTTTATGGGTTAAGATTTGCCGAAGGCTTGAACCAGCGCGTCATATTCGTCGTCGGAAATGGCGACAACCGAGCCGTGGCGCGGGTGGATATCTAAGCCGTAATCGCTCCGCTTCAGCTTTAAGAAATGTTCCATATCGGTGGTTTGCTGGGCAAAATATCTGTTTTTCCCGTATTCGTCCATCAGCATCACCCAAGTATCCGTACCTGTAATGCGATACATCGAACTGCCCTCTACGCCCGAGGATGCAAGCGACACCACCACAGGCTCGTCTTTGTACGGGCCGTTCATTTTGTCTGCGGTGACATAGGCGATGGTTTGGTCCTCATCGTGCTTGAAATACAGATAATATTTGCTGTTTTGCGCGTTGTAAATAATATCGCCGTCGATGGTCTGAATGCCCTCGCGAAGATACAGCGGTTGCGGCTCGGTCAGCGTTTTGAAGTCCGTTGTATAGGCGTAATACATCCCCGCAATATCGTTTTCCTCGGTGGAATGTGCCCAATAGACCATATACGCGCCCTTTTCGCTGTCCCACAGTGCCTGCGGCGCCCACGCGCGGGTGGTATGGGCAAATTCGCCGCCGAAATCGCAAATATCTATGATGGTTTCGTCCGTCCAAGTAATTAAATCGGCGGATTTCCAAGTGACGAGCGCGTGGTTGGAAGTCCACCCCTCTTCGCACGCCATATCCGTGCCGATGATGTAATAAAAGCCGTCTTCCCCTTTTAATATGTACGGGTCGCGCACGCTTTTTTTGCCGAGCGTTTGTAAAATGACGGGCTCGTTGTTGTTGAGCGCTTCAAAATGGTAGCCGTCCTCGCTTACGGCAAAATGGATACGCTCTTCTTCTCGCTCGTTGCCGACAAAATAGCAGAAAAGATATTTTCCGCTTTCGCTTTTTGCGGGTTTTGCGAATTTCAAAACACCTGTACCGTACAGCACTGCCAAAGTCACCCCTGCCGCCAGCACCAGCACACAGACCGCACTGACGATGATTTTTTTCGGTTTAGAAAGCTGTTTCATAAAATCCACCCCTTTTTTGTGGTGAAACGATATATTTTTATACATTATGCAAACTGAAAAGCAAGCATTTCGCCGAGTTCCTTTTGTTTGTCTGCGTGAAAGCGGAAATACAAGGTATGCACGCCCGATGGCACGCGGACTTCGGTGTTATACTCCCGAAAGCGCGGCAACGCGTGTGCACCAATATCCACAGAACCAATCGGCGGATTGTTCGGCTCGTCCAACACAATGTCCATCCGACCGTTTTGTTTTGCCCGAAACCAAACCGTAAAGCGCTGTGCAGAGCCGCCTTGCCCGAAATCGAAATCTCTGTATTCCACACAGTTACCGTCCCGAATATGCGCCAAAATATGCATTCCGTTTCGATTTCGCATTAAATAGCAACCGCTCGGAAAGCCGTCTAAACGCACATGCGTTGCCGTCACCGCCCCTATCGGCTGATAGGGATTTAACGGCCCTGAAAAGCCGTGGTTGGTCATCGGCACCAAGTTGCCGTGTATATCACCGATATGCCCGTTTTCGTCAAAATATATTTTTTCCACACAAACGCGGCGTTGCATATCACTGTTATGAAAGCCGCGGTGATAAAACAAATACCATTGCCCGTTGATTTCACAAAAAGAGCCGTGGTTATTGCCCGACCGCAAATCACAGCCGTCATTTTCCAAAATATTGCCGCCGAAATGATACGGTCCGAGCGGCGCATCGGCAACGGCGTAGGACATCGTATGCACGCCTTTGCCGCGGTCGGACGGATACAAGACATAATATTTGCCGTTGATTTTGCGGATAGACGCACCCTCGTAAAACCCAAAGGCATCATTTTCCCCGGTAAACAGCACGCGTTCGGTGTCCTTTTTGACGATTGTATACAGTCCGTCTTTGTCCTTCGTGAGTTCTGCGCCCAAAAGTCCGCGCGCGTGAAAAGCAGGCCTTTGCCCCCAAAGCAGGTACACCTTTTGGGCTTCGCCCTCGCCCTCCACATACAGTGACGGGTCTATACTTGCCGTTTCACTGCCGTCATCGTACAAAATCTTTTTGGCAGGGGAAAAAGGCCCCTCGGGCGTTTTGCTGACCGCCATACCGAGACACGGTCCGCCCGCACTGCAAGTAACCAAATAATAGGTGTCGCCGATTTTGTTGACATCGGGCGCATACAGACGGTTTTTGCACCAACCGATGCCGCTTGCATTTTTTCCGTTCCAAAAATACCCCTCGCCTTTGCGCGAAGCAAAGGAAACGCCGTGGTCTGTCCAATGCTGTAAATCGGTAACCGAGGACGAAAAGACCTTATAGCGGTAAGAGCACCAAGTTTTTGAGCCGAATTCATCCCGTGAGCCATACAAATAGACGCGTTGTTCTCCTTTTGCATTGGTAAAGACGCGCGCTTCCACATCGGGAATCAATTCGTCCGGCGGCAGAATGGGATTGCCCGATTGTAGTTGTTTTGTGCTGATTTTTCTGCTGTTACATTGTCTTTTTTTCATAAAACATCTCTTGTGCATTGAATTTTAAAAAACCGTTTGATTTCCCGCATATAAAGTGAGCCTTTATCAAAAATCAATTTTCTCATTTTCGCTTTTCCCCGCACGGGACGCGTCAAGCGCCGTATGCAGTTTTTCAAGCTCTTTTTTCGACAGCTTGTAGCCGAAGAAGAGAAGCACGAAAAGAACGGTTAGAATAATGGCGGGAACGAGGGTAGAAATGCCGTAGAGCTTTTCGACCACCTCTGCAGGCTGGGAAGCCAATTTGCCGTCATAGCCGATGAGACCGAGAATGGCGGGCACGCCTGCACCAGCGGCGGTCTGCCCCAATTTGCGCGCAAAGGAATAGAACGAGTACGCGGTGCTTTCCTCGCGTCTGCCCGAAAGCAGTTCGTGGTAGTCGATAACATCCATTACCATTGCCCAAATTTCAAGCACGAGGAAAGTTTGTCCTGCACCTGAAAGGAAGGTCATAACAAGGAACAGATAGGGATTTTGCGAAAGGGCGGTGAAGCCCAAAAGGTACATCACAATATTGACAACCGCCGCAAAGCCGATACCGACGGCGCAAATCTCTTTTTTGCCGAATTTGCGGATAAGCTTGCCCATCACAGGCAAAAACATCGCCATCGGGAGATACGTGCAAATGGTGACAATGCTGTAAAGACCGGGTTTTTCATAGAAATTTTTAAACAGGTAGTTATACACCGTTTGGGTATACATTTGGAAGCAAATTAAAAGCATAGAAACGCCGCAAAGCGCAAGAAACGGCTTATTGCGAAGCAGCAAACGCATACTTTTGAACAGATTGTATTTGTTTTCCGCTTGTTTTGCCGAAACGGTTACGCGTTCTTTGGTCAGTTTAAAATGGGCAAAAAAGGTAATCAGCGTTAAAACGGAAAGGCAGGCAACGGCAATACTCAATTTGTTGCCGTCCAGCACCTTTACCGTGCCGCCGTCCGCGGCAGTAACGGTGGTATACACCAAAAGCGGCAAAAGGATTTGCGCGGGCAAACCACCTACACCTGCGCCGACAGACCGCCACATAGACAAAGACGAACGCTCGATTTCGTCATCGGTAATCACCGACGCCAGAGAACCGTAGGGAATGTTGACGCCCGTATACATCATACCGTAGAAAATATAGGTTATGTACGCATAAATCAAATACTGTTTTTCGGTAAGCCCCGGCAATTTAAAAAACATCAAAAATGCCGAAATCGCCAGCGGCACGGACGCCGCGAGGATATACGGGCGAAATCTGCCGTGCTTTGTGGGGCGGCGGGAGTCAATAAACGCACCCCACATCGGGTCGTTGACCGCGTCCCAAATACGCGCCACGAGCATCAGCACCGTGATAGAGGCGGTGGCAAGCCCCAAAACATCGGTGTAAAACATGGTCAAAAAGGAATTGACCAACGAAAATGTCAAAATGCCGCCCATATCGCCGAGGGCATAGCCAAATCGGTCCACTGCCTTTATGCCGTGGGTTTGCTGTGCTTTTTCCATTATGTTTCCTCCTTCATTACCGTAAGCGTTCTGCTGTCGCCTTCGCAAAGGCGAATACAGGGCACAAAGGGCATATCCCCTGTATTTTTATAGGACACCGAAACAGAGTTTTCCGTGCACTGCACCGTAAAATACAGATGCACGCAGTTGTTGTTCTGATAAGCGAAAGTCTCGCCGTCATCGGTGAAAAATTCACTTGTAAATTCGCCGTTTTTGACGGGATAAACGGTAAAGACCATTTCGCCCTCGTCGGTGGGAAGAATACTCCCGCACCGCACGAAATACGGCATTTTTGCGTTTGGCAAAATCGTCAGCGAAACGCTTTGCCCGCCCGCATACACTTTGCCGTCCAAGTACCAATCTTCCCCTTTCGGCAAATAGGCGGTGACATCTGTTTGCCCCTCGTCAAAGGCGAAGTAAACCAAAATATCTCTGCCCACAAGCATACCGTCGTTTTGTTTGTAAAGTTCTTTGTCGTCATAGTACAAAAGCGGCGGTGCATTCATTGGAATTTCCTTTTCCACGGCGTTGTACGCGCAGGAATAGAGATACGGCATCAGTTGTTTACGCTGACAAAACAGCGCTTGCACGGCAGGGATACTGTCGGGATAACTCCAAGGCATCGTAGCCGAGCCGTCCGCATTCCAACTGTGCACGGTAAAGCGCGGCTCGAAAATGCCGTGCTGTAACCACCGCAAAAGCAGTTCGCGAGAGGGCATATCCCCGTGAAAGCCGCCTAAATCGTGCCCGTAAAAGAAAAGACCTGAAAGCGACATCGTAAGCCCTATGTTATGGCAATAGCGCAAATCGGCAAAGCCGGTACGGTTATCCCCCGACCAAGTCTGCGCCAAACGCCGCACGGCAATATTGCCGCTTCGGGTGGAAAGGAACGGTCTTATATTCGGATTTTTTTGGATTTGCGCGCTGTAAGACGCGGCAACCATTAAGTAGGTAAGTATGGGGCGAATACGGCTTGCCTGCACCTTTCCTGCACCAAACCCGCAGGCAACTGTGTCGCAGTCCCGAATATCAAACTCGTTGTTGTCATTCCAAGTGGCAGTAATCCCAAAATCCAGCAGGGTTTCGGTGACCTTTTCCGACCAAAACGCAAAAGCGTCCGGATTGGTAAAGTCTAAATAACTGCCCAAACCGTCCCAAAACTCCGTCACAAAGGGCGTACCGTCGGGATTTTGCACGAAATACCCTTTTTCGGCAATTTCGTTATACAGCGGGTGGCTGTCTAAAAATGCCGGTTTGATATTCGGAATAATCTGAATACCGCTGTCTGCAAATTTTTGAATAAATGCTTCGGGATTTGGGAATTTCTCCGTGTTCCAGTGAAACACATACCGCCGTTCCCCGATGGAAGTGTAGCCCGAGGAAAGATAAAAGCCTTTGCAGGACAAATCGTATTCCTCTAACTTTTGTAAAAAGCCGTCCATTTGCGTTTCGGAGTCAGGCGCGTCGGTGTACGCCATCGTACTGCCGCAGTAATCAAAGCTCCATTTCGGGGGGAACGCCTGTTTGCCGCAAAGGGAACAGAACTGCTGTAAAACCGAAAGCTTTGTACCGAAAAAGACATAGTAAACGAGGCAATTGTCCTCGGTTTTGAAATATTTATACGGCGGATAGTAGTTGTTGATTTCCTTGCCGAAATCCATATACGAGGTGTCGGCGGTATCGTAAAAAATACCGTAACAACCCACATCGTTTTCGCAAATGTAAAAGGGAATATGTTTGTAAAGCGGGTCGCTCTCGGCGGCATTATAACCCATACAGTCGCAGGTTTCTATGCGAAAGGCTCTGCCCGCTTTATCTAAAAGCCCGCCCTTGTCGCCGAGTCCGAAAATATGCTCGCCGTTTTTGCGGGTGATATAATGATAGGTTTCCCTGCCGAATTCGCCGCCGAAATTATAAGCAAGGGGAGCGCGGTCGGCAAAGAGGATTTCCCCGTTTTTGCGGTATTCCAAAAGGAAGTTCTTTTTGCTTAAAGCAATCTCCACGCCGCAGGGCAAGGTGAATTTTTCTTCGTTTTCGCCGACAGAAATTTGCGGCTCGCAAAGAGCAAACCCCGCCATGCTCAAACGGTCTCGCCCCGCTGTGAGAAATTCGCCGTCGGGATTGACAGAAAATGTAGGCAGGATTTCGTTTTTATTTTGATACACCGCAACGCGCAAACAACTCCCGCTGACAAAATCGAGCCGAACGGTGTTGCCGTCGCTTTCGTATACGCGCTGTGTGTCCGTTTCGCTGACGAGCGTGAAAAGATGTTTAAACTTGCCCATTATACCGTCTTTCCTTTTCCCGTGAAGGTAAATTTAAAATTGTCTTTGGTTTTCCACGGCGCGCACACGGAATCTTCGCAAAAAGACATCGGTGTTTTGTAATTCGGCGTCCACGCAGGCAGCGACGGACAATTCGGATTGCCGCTTTTCACAAAGGCACAGATAGCGTCGGAAAGCTGTTCCGAAATTTTATAGTCTATGTCTTCAAACGGACGCCAGTTGAAATCCAGCGTGGAAAAAGCATACAGCAAATCCGCCGAATGCCACGCGCCCATATCGTCGCCGGGCAAAAAGCGGTTAAAATTATACAGATAACAGGGTGCTGTACGATTGTTTTGCATAAATTTCCCCCATTGCTTCATCACACCCTCAAGCACAATGGGAATCATATCCGTACAGGTAGAGCCGACAATTTGCGGCACTTCAGGCAAGGCATTTAAAGTAAAGGTATATTTTCGGAGGAGTTTACCGTCATACACGGGAAAAGTATAGGGCATACTGACCTTGGTTTCCTTGCAGGCTTTGCGCCACGCATAGTACAGTTCTTTTGCATCAGCCGTTTTCAGCGCTTCCATAGATTTTGCGCCGGCATTTTCCGCAACTTTGTTCCAAAAAGGCGTCATTTTTTCAACGCTTAACGGTTTCAGCAAGCACCGTTGCAATCCTGCACCGCTTTGCAGAATTGCGCCCGCGATTTTGCCTTTCAGCATCGGATTATTCAAATGAATATCCACACTCATAGCTCCCGCGCTCTGCCCCATTAAGGTAATTTTCTGCGGGTCGCCGCCGAACGCGGCAATATTGTCAAGCACCCACTGTATGGCAACCGTTTGGTCATACAGCCCGAAATTGGCGAGATACCCGGTTTCATCTTTTAAAGCCTTGTGCGCACAAAAACCGTACGGCCCGAGCCGGTAATTCATAGCCACGGTAATAATGCCTTTTTCGGCAAAGCGCGCACCGCTGATATGCCCCTCGTCCGCACTGCCGCCCGTAAAGCTACCGCCGTGGATATAAATTAAAACCGGGCAGTTTTCGGCGTTTTTCGGCGTCCAAATATTGAGGAAAAAGCAATCCTCACTGTATGTAAATGCAAGCCCTTTCCGAAACTCCTTGTGATAAAACGGATTAACCTTTGCATCGTCTTCAAACGCGCGGTGCTGATAACAGCAAGCCTTGTATTCGGTGGCGTCATACACCCCCTGCCATTTCTTTTCCTGCACAGGGTATTCATACCGTTCGGCGCGGGCATACCGTACCCCGCGGTATTCGATACACCGCGCAGTTTCAATCCCTTTGATTGCACCGCAGGGTGTTTGTATTGCCGTAACTTTCACCATAACTGAGCCCCCAAAGCTATACTTTACTCTATTCCATCAAACTTTGTGTATAGTTTATCAAAAATTTTGTGCAAAATCAATCCTAACTTCATCGGCATTTTATATCAGTTGTGTTGCGCATCATCTTTGACAAGCGTATTGACAGATTGCAAACAAATATTGTAGAATGAACTCGGATATACTGTTTTTATAACCGCATATTCCACACTACCGTATTTGGAGAAAAGACTATGAATAAAGAGCAATTTTCTGTGCTGACAGCATTGGAGAAAAACGCAAACCTATCTGCAAAAGAATTATCGCAAAAAACCGGCATACAATCTGCCGCGCTTTCCGACATTCTTGCCGAATTGCAGGATTTGGGCTATTGGAAAGACGGCGCGGTAACCCAAAAAGGCCTGGAAGCCTTAGAGCCTTACCGCGTCAAGCGTGCGATCTTTATTGCGGCAGGTATGGGCTCGCGGATGATGCCGCTGACACTGTCGTGTCCGAAACCGCTTGTCCGGGTAAACGGCGTCCGCATTATCGACACATTGATTGACGCTTGCATTGCGGCGGATGTTGAGGAAATCATCATCGTACGCGGCTATCTCGGAGAATGCTTCAATCAGTTAACGGACAAGTACCCGAACATCAAGTTTGTGGACAATCCGCATTATAAGGAGTATAACAATATTTCCTCCGCGTATCTTGTGAAAGATTTAATCGGCGGGTCTTATATTTTTGAATCGGATATTTATTTGGTCAACCGCGATTTGATTACCAAATACCAATACGAAAGCAATTATCTCGGCGTCCCCTGTGAGGAAACGCCCGATTGGAGCTTTGATACCGATGAAAATTTGAAAATCACGGATTTGCACAAGCCGGGGAAAAACTGTCACCATATGTTCGGCATTTCTTACTATGATAAACCGACCGGTGCACTGTTTGAAAAGTATGTGGAAGAAGTATTTAACAATATGCTCGGCGGGAAAGACCATTTCTGGGACGATGTGCTGTGTCATTTCTATGTGGACAAAGCCAATATCCATGTTCGGGAATGCTCCTTCCGCGATATAATGGAAATTGACTCCTTTGACGAGCTGTGTGAAATCGACGAACAATACAGAATAACGAACTTATAAAGGGAGACTACACATATGAAACTGATTGGGTTTGAAGAAATTGTCAATATGCATATTGAACCCCAGACGGTCTACAACTGGGTCAGCGAAATGATTTTGCATAAAAACGAAACGGTCTTGCCACACAAAATCAGTATGAAGCACGACGATTTACCGGGTGTTTTTTGCAATGTAATGCCCAGTTTCGTTACTGTTGGCGGCAAACTGTACGGCGGCGTTAAGGTAGTCACAAGATACCCCGAAAGACAGCCCGCCTTAGACAGCCAGCTGATTTTATTTGACGGGGTCAGCGGAGAATTCCTTGCGCTGATGGATGCGAATTGGATTACGGCCGTGCGAACAGGTGCGGTGGCCGCCCATTCCATTCAGTTATTGTCGAAAAAAGATTCCAAAGTCATCGGTATGATGGGGCTCGGAAATGTTGCACGCACTTCTATGCTGTATACTGCCGAAGTGTTCAAAGACCGCGATTTTGATGTGAAATTGTTGAAATATCAAGGGGAAGAAGAGCTTTTTGCAAAAAGATTTGAAAAGTATTCCAATTTGCATTTCACTTATGTAGATACCGCTGAGGAAATGGTAGACGGTTCCGACATTGTTTTGTCTGCGGCAACATATCTTCCGAACAATGTTTGCGCGGACAAATATTTTAAAGAGGGTATTTTGGTGGTGCCGGTGCACACCTTAGGCTTCACCAACTGCGATTTATTCTTTGATAAGGTGTTTGCCGATGATACCGCACATGTGGAAGGATTTCGATATTTTGATAAATTCAAATCCTTCGCAGAGGTCGCCGATGTTGTCAACGGCAAAGCGCCGGGCAGAGAAAATGACAAAGAACGAATTCTTGCTTATAATATCGGTCTTTCCATTCACGATGTGAATTTGGCGGCAAGAATTTATGAGACGATTAAAAAAGATACATTACAGGATATTGCAATGAACCCTCCCACCGAACGGCTGTGGGTATAACCGGAGCTTGTCCGTGGGCAAAGCAACAAAAAACGCAGAATTACGGATTTCGTAATTCTGCGTTTTTTCTTCGGCACAGCAAACCGGATTATCCGTGCCGGAAAGCTTGTTCTGTCTGTTTGATTATATTGCATTTTTGGCAATTTGCCTTGCCAAATGTTTCGCTTCAAAACGAACTCGTTCGTCCTCTTGCTTGTAAATATTAAATATAGCTTTGGCTTGCAGTAATGCCGTTTGGATTTTAGATACAACTTTGCCGTATGCCGCATTTAAAATAAACAGTGCAAGTGAAAAGAGAAAAGTACAAAAAGAAAAAGCCGCTACGCGACTTTTCTTTTTGGTGGGAGAGAGTGGATTCGAACCACTGAAGTCGTAGACGGCAGATTTACAGTCTGCTCCCTTTGGCCGCTCGGGAACTCTCCCATATTCAATTTTCCGGCGAGGCGTTTCAACTCGCTATGTCAAGGGTGGAGCTGGTGGACGGACTCGAACCCCCGACCTGCTGATTACAAATCAGCTG
>JBJEPR010000183.1:0-41873 GCA_051881335.1 Candidatus Fimenecus sp.
CGAAGAATCTCGTTGCGTGCAAGGTTTACTTTTTGCTATTGGCGATCCTTCGCTTCGCTCAGGATGACAAATTAGGATTTGGCGTGGAATTAACGGAACGATCAAGACCGTTCCCTACGCATTGTCATTCTGCGCCGTCAGGCGAAAAATCTCGTTTCGCACATTTTATACCTTGTACTATTGGAGATTTTTCACTTCGTTCAGAATGACAAATAATGCAGAAAAAACTTTTCCCCGACTTATAGACAAGTTTTGATTTTAAACAGCAAAGTTTTGAACATTGCTTTTCCAGTCACTTTTTAACTGTTGAAAACAAAATTTTTTAAACAAGTTTTCTAAAAACAAAAAAGGGCGGTTATGCCTTTTGTGAAGCGCATTTTCACAGTTTTTAACATTTTGCGCCGCCCCTACTGCTAATACTATATATTATTTATTTTATTATATTTTTTTGAAAGGACTTTTTCGTATGAAACTGATTTGTGACACACAAAAGCTCTCTGAAATTTGTTCAAATGTGCAAAGAGCGGTTTCTTCAAAATCTTCCATTCCCGCAATCGAAGGCATTCTGTTACAGGCAGAGGAAAATACGCTGACCTTGACCGGCTACGATTTGGAAGTCGGTATGATTACCTCGATGGAAGCGCGCGTCGAAGAACGCGGCAGTATTATATTGAACGCCAAAATTCTTTGCGATATTTTACGAAGCCTGCCGTTTGAAACCGTGCGCATTGAAGCGGACGAGAGACTGACCTGCCGCATCAAAAGCGGTGACGCGGAATTTACCTTGATTGGCATTTCCGCCGCGGAATATCCGGAACTGCCGAATGTCGAAAGCGGCTTTCCGATTGTCGTGGACAGCGATTTGTTAAAGGATATGATTCGCAAAACGATTTTTGCCACCGCCGAAAACGATGTGAAGGTTGTGCATACCGGCGTGCGCTTTGAAATCCGCGACCGCAAAATCCGCTTAATTGCCGTGGACGGTTTCCGCCTTGCCATTCGCAACGAAGAAATTGATTATGACGGCGAAGAAAAAATCTTTGTTGCACCGAAAAAAACCTTAAATGAAGTCTTAAAATTAAACGCCGGTGAGGACGGGAAAATTTCTGTCAATGTCGGCAAACGCTTTATTGTGTTTGAAATCGGCAGTTATCGTATTGTTTCGCGCCTGTTGGAAGGGGAATTTCTCAATTATCAAGCGGCTATTTCAGGGAATGTCAATGCAGTTTTGCGCGTCAATACAAGACAACTCATTCAGAGCATTGAGCGCACTTCGCTGATTATTACCGACCGCGCAAAAAGTCCGATTCGTTGTATTTTTGATGAGAATGTCATTCGCATTTCAAGCACAACGGCGCTCGGTACGGCAAATGACCGTCTGCCGTGTGAGGGTTCGGGTGGAAAAATGGAAATCGGCTTTAATAACCGCTATCTGTTAGACGCCTTGCGCGTATGCGACGCAGACGAGGTCAATGTGAAATTGAGCAGTCCGATTTTGCCGATTTTAATTACTCCGGTTGAGGGGGATGACTTCCTGTTCTTGGTGTTGCCTGTGAGGTTGAAAACCGAATGAAACCGATAAAAATTACGGCAAAGGTTGTGGCGAAGCCGAAAAAACAGGTGCAGATTACAACGGATTTTATCCGCTTGGATGCGGCACTCAAATTGGCGGATGCTGTGCAAACAGGCGGACACGCAAAAATCGTGATTACCGAGGGCGAAATTAAAGTGAACGGTGAAATTTGCTCCCAGCGCGGCAAGAAACTCCGCAAGGGAGACAATTTTGAGTTTGAAAATACAGTGTATGAGATTGTTTGAGGGATTTTGATGCTTGTAAAACGGCTGAATCTGCAAAACTTCCGCAATTTGGAAGATATAGAGATAGAGCCCGCCGAGGGCGTCAATGTTATTTTCGGCGAAAATGCGCAGGGCAAAACCAATTTGCTGGAAAGCATTTGGCTGTTTACGGGCTGTAAAAGCTTTCGCAGTCACCGTGACCGCGAAATGGTCGGTTTTGACGCGCCGTTTGCTAAAAATACGATGCACTTTTTCGCCCACGGCAGAGAACAAGACGCGATTTTGTATATTGACCAAAAGCGCACCGCGATGAAAAACGGCGTGACCTTAAAATCTCCGGCAGAGCTTATCGGCGATTTTTATGCCGTGGTGTTTGCGCCGACGCATTTGTCGCTTGTAAAAGAAGGACCGCTGTTTCGGCGGCGGTTTTTGGATACCGCGCTGTGTCAATTAAAACCGAATTATGCCAAAACCTTGGCAAAATACAATCACACCCTAACCCAGCGAAACGCACTGTTAAAAGACATTCAATTCCACCCCGAACTTTTGGATACACTGGAGGTTTGGGATGACCGCCTTTCTTCCTACGGGGCGGCGGTGGTCAGTGAACGCGTGAAATACACCGCGCTGTTAAGCGAAGGCTGTGCGGAAATTTATGCGGGTCTGTCGAACAACCGCGAAAAGTTAAAAATTAACTATGTCAGCAATTTCGGCGGCTACAACGGTGACGCATATGCCATAAAAGACCTGTTAAAACAGCGGCTTACGGACACGCGGCGTGATGATATTTTTAATAAAATGACCGTCGCAGGACCGCACCGCGACGATTTACAAATTCAAATTGACGCGCTTTCGGCGCGCAGCTTTGCCTCACAAGGGCAGCAGCGTTCCGCCGCGCTTGCGATGAAACTGTCCGAGGCGAGCATTATCAAAGCGGAAACCGGCGAGGAACCCGTGATTTTGTTGGACGATGTGATGAGTGAGCTGGACGAAACGCGGCAGGATTATATTTTAAATCATATCGGCGGTAGGCAGGTGTTTATTACCTGCTGTGACCCGACTGCGGTGCTTCGGCTTTGTGAGGGCAGAACCTTTCACATTGAGGAAGGGCGGGTGCTTTGATGTATCTTGACATCGGCGGCGAAACCCTTTTGCGCACGGAAAATATTCTCGGGATTTTTGATTTGGATAACACCACCGTCAACAAGGCGACGCGCGAATATTTAAGCGACGCCGAAAAGACGGGATTTTCCAAAACGGTTTCTTATGATTTACCGAAATCCTTTTTGGTCACGGTGGAAAAAAACGACCGTTTTGTGTATATTTCGCCCCTTTCCACGGCAACAATTTTAAAGCGCTTAAACGGATAGATAATTTTTGTCTATTTTAAATATAGGATTGTTTTATACCCCTACGAATTAAAAAAATTGTCATCCTGAGCGAAGCGAAGGATCTTAAATCGTACAAAGAGCAGAATATGCAAAACGAGATGCTTCGGCTTGCGCCTCAGAATGACAATCGGGCGGGTAATGCACACCCCCTGCGCTCGCATTGCATTTCGTGCGTAGGGAACGGTCTTGACCGTTCCGCAAACCTCCCCACTTGTTGGGGAGGTGGCACGGCGTAGCCGTGCTAGAGGGGCAGAAACACATCAAAATCCACGGGCGGGCGTGGAAACCCGCCCCTACAAGAGGGTATTTTCAATCAAGAATAGGAATGTTCCTATCCGCACAAATTCCCAATCGAGAAGATATGAAAAAAATATCTACAAAGTAAAATTGCGAATGATTTTCCGTCACGCAGTCGCGATCGGCGGAACGGTCAAGACCGTTCCCTACGCAATTTGATATAATTTTACGGAACGACACTAAGGTCGTTCCCTACAAGATGGGATTTCCAATCGAAAATCGGTATGTTTCTATCCGCACAAATTCCCAATCGAGAGGATATGAAAAGAATAGTACAAAGTAAATTAACGATTGATTTGCCGTCGCGCAGTCGCGACCAATCGAGAGGATATGGAAAGAATATCTACAAAGTAAATTAACGATGAAAAATGGAGGCAATATATGGAGAATGAAGTTTTGCATACGACGGAGAACGAAGAAGAACAAATGGATACCGTTGTAACCGAGGAATACGGCGCAGACCAAATTCAAGTCTTAAAGGGCTTGGAAGCGGTGCGCAAACGCCCGGGTATGTATATCGGCTCCACGGGGCCGAAGGGCTTGCACCACTTGGTATACGAAATTGTCGACAATTCGGTGGATGAAGCACTTGCGGGCTACTGTACGCATATTGAAGTGGAAATTTTGCCCGATAATGTGATTACCGTGCGCGACAACGGCCGAGGCATTCCCGTGGATATCAACGAGGAAGAAGGCTTGCCTGCCGTAACGGTTGTTTTGACCGTGCTGCACGCCGGCGGCAAATTCGGCGGCAGCGGCTATAAGGTTTCGGGCGGTTTGCACGGCGTCGGTTCGTCGGTTGTAAATGCGCTTTCCGAATGGTTTGAAATTGAGGTCAGCCGCCAAGGGCATATCTACCATCAGCGTTTTGAACGCGGCGACATTGTAACGGATTTGACCGTGATCGGCGACACCGACCAAACCGGTACCTTTATCAAATTCAAGGCAGATGCCGAAGTCTTTACCGAAACCACCGAATACGAATACGAGGTGTTGGAGCGCAGACTGCGCGAACAGGCGTTCTTAAACGCGGGACTGTCGATTACCTTGACCGACAAGCGCGACGCAGGCAATATTCAATCCGAGGAATTTTGTTATGCGGGCGGCATTCGTTCGTTTGTGGAATATATCAACGAAAGCCGCGGGCTGACGCCCGTGCATGACGATGTGATGCACTTCACCACCGTGAACGGCGATAAAAGCGCCGAAGTCGCGATTTCGTATAATGACGGTTACAACGAGATTATTTTGAGTTTTGCAAACGATGTGCGCACCGTGGACGGCGGTACGCACGAGCAGGGCTTTAAAACCGCGCTGACGCGTGTGTTCAACGATTACGGCAAAAAGTTCGGCCTGTTGAAGGACGCCGACAAAAAACTGTCCGGCGAAGATGTGCGCGAGGGCTTGACCGCCGTCATCAGCGTAAAGCTTACCGAGGCGGAATTTGAGGGACAGACCAAGAGCAAACTCGGCAACACTGAAATGACCGGTCTTGTCTCAAAAATGATTTATGACAAAATGATGACCTATTTCGAGGAAAATCCGAGCGTGGCAAAGGCGATTTTCAACAAAGCGCTGGACGCCTCGCGCGCGAGAGAGGCGGCAAGAAAGGCGCGCGACAACGCCCGCAGAAAATCCGCACTCGAAAGCAACTCCCTGCCCGGCAAGCTTGCCGACTGCACCGACAAAAACCCCGAAAACACCGAAATTTACATCGTCGAGGGCGATTCGGCAGGCGGCTCGGCAAAAGAGGGGCGCGACCGCAACATTCAGGCAATTTTGCCGCTGTGGGGCAAAATGCTCAATGTCGAAAAGGCACGCGTGGACAAGGTTATCGGCAACGATAAGCTAACGCCTGTCATTACAGCACTCGGCACGGGCATCGGCGATGATTTCGATATTACAAAACTGCGGTATCACAAAGTGGTCATTATGGCGGATGCCGATGTGGACGGCCAGCACATTCGCACCCTGCTGTTGACCTTCTTCTTCCGCTATATGCGGCCGCTGATAGAGCACGGTTATGTGTATATCGCACAGCCGCCGCTTTACAAGGTTTCCAAAGGCAAAAAACACGCATACGCGTTTTCCGACGAGGAGCGCGACCGCGAAATCGCCGAAATGGGCGGCAGCTGTGATGTGCAGCGCTACAAAGGTCTTGGTGAAATGGACCCCGAGCAGCTGTGGGAAACCACAATGAACCCCAATTTCCGCACGATGCTGCGCGTGAATTTAGAGGACGCGATGGAGGCAGACGAAACCTTCTCCATTTTGATGGGGGACAAGGTCGAGCCGCGCCGTATGTTCATTGAAAAGAACGCAAAATATGTGCAGAATTTGGATGTGTGAGGAATAGAAAATGAAAAAACAGCAACCTGAACATCACGAGGAATACATTCCGTTTGAGCAACAGAAAATCGTCAATGTGGAAATCAACAAGGAAATGCGGAAGTCCTTTTTGGATTACTCTATGGCGGTTATCGTTTCGCGTGCGCTGCCCGATGTGCGCGACGGCTTAAAGCCCGTGCACCGCAGAATTCTTTACACGATGTATGAAAACAATCTGTATCCCGAAAAGGCATACCGCAAGTGCGCCGATACCGTCGGTTCGGTTTTGGGGCGCTACCACCCCCACGGCGACGCGTCCGTGTATGACGCGATGGTGCGTTTGGCGCAAAGCTTTTCGATGCGCTATATGCTGGTAGACGGGCACGGTAACTTCGGTTCGGTGGACGGCGACCCGCCCGCCGCTTACCGTTATACAGAATCGAGAATGAGCAAAATCTCGATGGAAATGCTCACAAATATCGACAAAGATACCGTCGATTTTATGCCGAACTATGACGACCGCTTAAAAGAGCCGACGGTGTTGCCGTCGCGCTTCCCGAACCTGCTTGTGAACGGCTCTACGGGTATCGCCGTCGGTATGGCGACCAACATACCCCCGCACAATATGCGCGAGGTCATTGACGGCATCAATGTGCTGATTGACAATCCCGACGCCACGCTTGAGGAGCTTATGGAGTGCATCAAAGGCCCCGACTTCCCCACTGCAGGTATCATTATGGGGCGCGCGGGCATTCGCGCGGCATACGCCACGGGGCGCGGCAAAATTACGCTTCGTGCACGCACGGAAATTGTCGAAAACGAGAAAACCGGCAGATTTTCCATTGTCGTGACGGAATTGCCGTACCAAGTCAACAAAGCGCGCTTAATTGAAAGCATTGCGGATTTGGTGAAAGACAAACGCATGGAGGGCATTGCCGACATCAACGACTATTCCAACCGCGAGGGTATGCGTATGGTCATTGACTTAAAACGCGACGCAAACCCGCAGGTGGTGCTCAATCACCTGTTCCAATACACGCAATTACAAATTTCCTACGGCATTATTCAGCTGGCACTTGTGAACGGCGAGCCGAAAACGCTGACCTTAAAGGAAATTTTACAGAATTATATTGATTTCCAATGCGAAATCATCACCCGCAGAACAAAGTATGACCTCAAAAAAGCGCAGGACAGAGAGCATATTTTGGAAGGTCTTGCCAGAGCCATTGATATCGTAGATGAAATTATCGCGACCATTCGCACCTGCAAAGGCGGACAGGCAGAGGCCAAGAGCGCCATTATGGAAAAATTCGGCTTTGACGACCCCCAGGCGGCGGCAATCGTGGCATACCGCCTCGGGCAGTTGGCAGGGCTTGAAATCAAAAAGATTTTGGAAGAACGCGACGAGCTTTTACGCAAAATCGCGGAATACACGGAAATCCTCGGCTCACAAGAGCGCGTGCTCTCGATTGTGAAAACCGAACTCTCCGCCATCGGCGACAAATTTGCCGACGAGCGCCGCACCGAAATCGTCAATGTCAGCGGCGAGGTGGACATTGAGGACTTAATCCCCGAGGAAACCTGTGTGTTTACCCTCACCAATATGGGCTATATCAAACGCCAGCCCGTCGATACCTATCAAACCCAGCACCGCGGCGGCAAGGGTATTAAAGGAATGTCACGGCGTGAGGAGGATATTGCGGAAACAATGTTCACCTGCTCGTCGCACGACTACATTATGTTCTTTACCTCTCTCGGGCGCGTGTACCGCTTGAAAGGCTATGAAATTCCCGAGGGCAGTCGGTCGAGCAAGGGGATGAACATTGTCAATATTTTACCGCTGACGGCGGACGAAAAAGTCACGGCAATGCTGCGCGTACCCGATTTCGGCGAGGAGACGGCGTACCTTTGTATGCTGACGAAAAACGGTGTGCTCAAGCGCACGGAGCTGGACGCGTACAAAAACATTCGTAAAAGCGGGATTGCCGCCATCAATTTGGACGAGGGAGACGAGCTTTGCTGGGTGAAGCTGACCGACGGGAAGCAACAGCTGATGATTGCAACCAAAAAGGGTATGTGCATTACCTTTCAAGAGGACGACGCGCGCTGTATCGGCAGAACAGCACGCGGCGTGAAAGCCATTACCTTGCGCGAGGGCGACTGTGTGGCGGGAATGTGCGTGCTGGACGGCAGTAAAAAGGTCTTGACCGTGTCCGAAACGGGCTACGGCAGACGGTCGGATATATCCAACTATCGCGTGCAGTCGCGCGGCGGCAAGGGCCTTATCAATTACCACACCGCACAGTACGGCGATGTTGCCGCGATTACGATGGTTTCCGATGCGGAAGATGTTATTCTCATTGCCTCAGACGGGATTATTATCCGTATCCCCGCAGGGGACATCAGTGAATTTGCCCGTCCGTCCAAAGGCGTGCGCGTGATGCGCATTTCCGAGGGCGAGCGCGTAATGACGCTGTCCGTCACACCCCACGAGGAGGAAAAAGCCGCCGACGAAGCATCGGAAAACGAGGATACGGCGGAAACAGCCGCGGAAAATCCGCAGGAAACAGCACCTGAGGCATAAAAATTCTCAAATTCGTAACAATTAGAACGCTTTTTCGTGCTATATATTTCAGTAAAGGTCTTTGTATACGGACACAAAGGCAATGAAATACAGCGGCGCATCGAAAATCGGTGCGCGCAAAGCAGAAAAGAGAAGAATGTATGGACAATCAACAATATAATACCCCTTACGGAACAGGGCAAAACAGCGGCAACGGCGCCCAAAATCCATATGCGGCGGGGCAAAACCCCAACACGCCCCCTAATGCCCAAAATCCGTACGGTACACCGTACGGGCAAGCGCCTTATACGCCTCCGTATACGCAACAGCCCCCCTACAATCAAAATCCGTACGGCAACCCGTATGGGTACAATCCGAACTACGGCGGCGCGCCTTACAACGGCTATACCCCGCCGAACGACCCCAATTTTCTCCGCAAGAAAAATGAAACCCGCACACTGCGTACGATGAGTATGTCGCACGGGCTTGCGGTCATTGGTTTTACGGTATTTGCATATATTATCAGCGCACTTTTGGTGCTCATTCCGGGCTTCCGTTCCGCTTATACGGGCAATTCCCTGTTCAGCGAGGCGGTTGACGCCGCGTTTTCTCTGTTCATCATTTTTGTACCGTTCTTTATAAGCTTTCTGTTTCAAAAAAAGCGCGGGCTGATAAAAGAGTTGCCGCTGGGCACGCCCAATGACGGCAAAGCGTCGGTATTGCTTATTTTTATCGGCGTGATGTGCTGTGTGGCGGGCAGTTATGCCACCAGCATTTTAACCGCGATGTTTGAAGGCGTTTTCGGCGTGACTTTTACGATGCCCGAAAGTGATGTTGTGTATAATTCCGTACCGATGTTCCTGTTGGCGGTGCTCGGCACGGCGATTGTGCCCGCGTTTGTGGAGGAATTCGCCATTCGCGGCACGGTGATGCAGCCCCTTCGCAAATACGGCGACAAGTTTGCCATTGTGATGTCGGCGCTTGTCTTTGCGCTGATGCACGGCAATATGGTGCAAATCCCGTTCGCCTTTATTGCGGGGCTTGCCATCGGCTACGCCGTGACGGTTTCCGGCTCCATGTGGGTCGGGATTGCCATTCATTTCCTCAACAATTTTGCGTCGGTACTGATGCAGACGGCGGTGGATACGCTGCCCGACAAACAGGAAAATATTGTAATTTTGGCAATTCTTGCGTCGATTTTTGTCGCAGGAATCGTCAGCCTGATTTTATATCTCAAAAACTATGCGCATACGCCGCTTGAAAAGGGCGGCAGCTTACTCCCAAACGGAGAAAAATCGAAAGCGTATCTTTGCACCGTGCCGATGATTTTTGCGGCAATTCTTTTGTTGATAGAAACGGCGCAATATATTGAATTTTAAGGCTTTGACAAGGGAAACTATGGATAAAACGGATTTTATGCGTGTTGCGCTGGACGCGGCGAAACAGAGCGCCGCGGAGGAAGAAGTGCCTGTGGGCGCGGTTATCGTGCGCAACGGCGAAGTGGTCGCGGTGGGCAGAAACCGCCGCGAAACCATCAAAGACGCGCTCTCCCACGCGGAAATCGAGGCCATTCGTACCGCTTGCGCAGTGTTGGGCGGCTGGCGGCTCTGGGAATGTGAAATGTTCGTGACCTTAGAGCCGTGTCCGATGTGCGCGGGCGCAATTCTCAATGCGCGCATTCGCAAGGTCACCTTTGGGGCGTATGATAAAAAGAACGGGGCGCTCGAAAGCGTAATGCAGATGTATAACTACCCGTTTACCCACAAGCCCGCCGTCGAGGGCGGCGTGTTGGCGGACGAATGCGCCGCCGTATTGTCGGATTTTTTTAAAGAATTAAGGGAGAAATAAAAAGTTGTCATCCTGAGCGAAGCGAAGGATCTCCGCTACCGCGAAACGAGCTTCTTCGCCTGACGGCGCAGAATGACAACCGAAACGGGCGATTCGTGAATCGCCCCTATGTTCTAGCATCTATCGTCTAGCGTCTAGCGTCTAGAATCTAACATCTAAAAAGGAGATACAAAAAATGAGCGAAGGTTGTTCCGGGAACTGCAGTTCCTGTTCGGAAAGTTGTGAAAAGAGAGATATGCGCTTGCCCGAAAACAAGTACAGCACCGTAAAAAAGGTCATCGGCGTTGTCAGCGGCAAGGGCGGCGTAGGCAAAAGCCTTGTGACCTCTCTGTTGGCGGTTGCGGCGCAGTCCGCAGGGAAGCAGGCGGCGATTTTGGACGCCGATGTCACAGGACCGTCTATCCCCAAGGCGTTCGGGCTTCACGACCGCGCCGAGGGCAGTGAGGACGGGCTGTTCCCGATGCAAACCAAAACCGGTGTGCGCGTGATGAGTGTGAATTTGTTACTCGAAAAAGAGGACGCTCCCGTCATTTGGCGCGGCCCCGTCATTTCAGGGATGATTAACCAGTTTTGGCAGGAGGTCATTTGGGGCGATGTCGATTATATGTTTGTCGATATGCCGCCCGGCACGGGCGATGTGCCGCTGACCGTATTCCAAAGTCTGCCTGTGGACGGCATTGTGATTGTGACTACCCCGCAGGATTTGGTGACGCTGATTGTCAAAAAAGCGTACAATATGGCGAAAATGATGGATATTCCCGTGTTGGGGCTGGTCGAAAATATGAGTTATTTTGAGTGCCCCGATTGCGGCAAACGCCATTCGGTTTTCGGGGAAAGCAAATTGGACGAGGTTGCAAAGGAACTCGGTGTGCCCGTGCTTGCGCGGTTGCCGATTGACCCCAAAACCGCCGCATTGGTCGATAAAGGCGCGGTGGAATTGGCAAACACCGATATGTTCAACGATTTTATTGCAAAATTATAAGGGAGAAAAACGGACGAGGTTTTACGCTTCGTCCGTTTTTGTTGGTCGGAACAAATAAGAATTTGGATTTGTATATCCAATCGTAGGGGCAGTCGACCTCGGCCGCCTGTGGATTTTGATATAATTTCGCGGAACGGTCAAGACCGTTTCCTACGCACAAAATACAATACGAGCGTAGGGGTCGGCGTCTCGACGACCCGTTGTAGGGGCGGGTTTCCACGCCCGCCCGATTGTCATTCTGAGCCGATAGGCGAAGAATCTCGTTTCATGCATTTATACTTGGTGCTGTTTGAGATCCTTCGCTTCGCTCAGGATGACAAATACAAATCCAAATTTTCCTACCGCGTACCGAAACGGGTTTTGTATTTCAATCGGCAAAAGCGACAAAAAGCGCGCGCGCATTTGCGGTGTTTTTTCTTAAATATCTATTGAAATCAACGGCTTTTCAATGGTATAATATCAGATAAATTAAAATGGGAGGATTATAAAATATGGCAAGTGATAAATTTGCAAAAGAAGGCTTGACCTTTGATGATGTACTGCTCATTCCGGCAGAGAGCGATGTCCTGCCGAGTGATGTGGATGTTTCCACAAAGCTGACAAAAACCATTACCCTCAACACCCCGATTTTGACCGCGGCGATGGATACCGTCACCGAGGACCGTATGGCAATTGCCATTGCGCGTGAGGGCGGCATCGGGATTATTCACAAGAATATGTCGATTGAGGCGCAAAAGGCGGAGGTGGACAAGGTAAAGCGCAGTGAAAACGGCGTTATTGTCAATCCGTTTTTCCTGCACGCAGACAACACCGTAGAGGAAGCGGACCAGTTGATGCACCGTTACAAAATTTCGGGCGTGCCCATCTGCGACGAAAACGGCAAATTGGTCGGGATTCTGACCAATCGAGATATGCGGTTTATGACGGACTACAATGTGCGTATCGGCGAAGTGATGACCAAAGAAAACTTGGTGACCTCCCACATCGGCACAACGCTTGAAGACGCAAAGAAAATTTTAATGCAGCATAAAATTGAAAAGCTCCCGCTTGTAGACGACAACGGCTACTTAAAGGGGCTTATCACGATTAAGGATATTGAAAAGACCGTCCAGTACCCGAATTCCGCGCGTGACGCGCAGGGCAGACTGCTTTGCGGCGCGGCAATCGGGGCAACGGCTGATGTGTTAGACCGCGCGGCGGCACTTGTGGAAGCGGGCGTCGATTTGCTCGCGCTCGACTCTGCGCACGGCCACAGCCAAAACATCTTAAAAGCAGTGGAAAAAGTCAAAACCGCATTCCCGAACATTTCCTTAATTGCGGGCAATGTCGCCACCGCCGAGGGTACGAAGGCGCTGATCGACGCAGGCGCGGATTGCGTGAAGGTCGGTATCGGGCCGGGGTCTATCTGCACCACGCGCGTGGTTGCGGGTATCGGCGTGCCGCAGGTGACCGCTGTGTATGATTCGGCAAACGAGGCGGCAAAGCACGGCATTTCTGTCATTGCCGACGGCGGTATCAAGTATTCGGGCGAAATCGTCAAGGCAATCGCTGCGGGTGCGTCGGCGGTGATGGTTGGCTCGCTGATTGCCGGCTGTGAGGAATCCCCCGGCGAAACCGAGGTCTATCAGGGCAGAAGCTTCAAGACCTACCGCGGTATGGGCTCCATAGCGGCAATGAACTGCGGCTCAAAAGACCGCTATTTCCAATCCAACAACAAAAAGCTCGTGCCCGAGGGCATTGAGGGGCGCGTGCCGTATAAGGGCAAGCTCTCCGACACGATTTACCAGATGCTCGGCGGCTTAAAAGCCGGTATGGGCTATTGCGGTTGCCACAACATTTTGGAATTGCAGACCAACACGAAGTTTATCCGTATCACCGGCGCGGGTCTCAAAGAAAGCCACCCGCACGATGTGTTTATTACAAAGGAAGCACCGAACTATTCCGTGAATTTGTAAGGGCGACGCGATGGACACGTTGCCGAAACGAAAGAAAAATCGGTTGGAAGGGTACGATTATACACAGCCCAATTATTATTTTGTCACTGTGTGCGTACAAGACCGCGAGCCGATTTTAAGCAGAATCGTAGGGGGCGATGCCCTCATCGCCCCGCGAAGCGTACTGACACCAATCGGAACGGTTGTTGAAAAACACATACAAAAAATAAATACGGTTTATGCAGATGTTGCCGTGGAACGATATATTATCATGCCGAATCACATACATCTTTTGCTGTTGATTGATAGGTTTGATGTCGGGACGATGAGGGCATCGTCCCCTACGAATTTGAGCACTGTAATTCGTTCTTTGAAAACTTTTGTTACGAAAGAAATCGGGCAAAATATTTGGCAAAGGTCATTTTATGACGAAATCATCAAAAATGAAACGCATTTTCAGCGCGCGTGGGATTATATCGAATACAACGCATTGAAAGAATACGCGGAAAACGAAAAAGGAAATAAAACAAAAATAAAGGGGATTTAAAATGTACGCAGATTTAATGGACACCATCGGGTTTGTATCGCAATACGACCCCGAAGTCGGCGCGGCAATGGGCAAAGAGCTTGCCCGCCAGCAGAGAAATTTGGAGCTGATTGCCAGCGAAAACATTGTTTCGCCTGCCGTGATGGCGGCGATGGGCAGTGTGCTGACCAACAAATATGCCGAAGGCTATTCAGGCAAACGCTACTACGGCGGCTGTGAATGTGTCGATATCGTCGAAGATATCGCGGTGCGCCGTGCGTGCGAGCTGTTCGGCGCAAAGTTCGCCAATGTGCAACCCCATTCGGGTGCGCAGGCGAATATGGCGGTGTATTTTGCACTGCTGACCCCCGGCGACACGGTGATGGGTATGAATCTTGCCGAGGGCGGCCACTTGACTCACGGCTCACCTGTGAATATGTCGGGCAAATACTTCAACTTTGTGCCTTACGGCGTCAACGCGGACGGGTTTATTGATTACGACGAATTCGAGCAAAAGGCAAAGGAATGCAAACCGAAGCTGATTGTTGCGGGCGCGTCCGCTTATCCGCGCATCATCGATTTTAAGCGCATTTCCGAAATCGCAAAAGAAGTCGGCGCATATTTGATGGTCGATATGGCGCATATCGCGGGCTTGGTTGCCGCAGGGCAGCACCCCTCGCCCGTGCCATATGCCGATGTGGTCACCACCACCACGCACAAAACCCTGCGCGGTCCGCGCGGCGGCTTAATCCTCACCAATGACGAGGATTTGGCAAAAGCGATGAACAAGGCGATTTTCCCCGGCACACAGGGCGGCCCGTTGATGCACATTATCGCGGGCAAGGCGGTTTGCTTCGGCGAGGCGCTCAAACCCGAGTTCAAAGACTATCAAAAACGCGTGGTCGAAAATTGTCAGGCAATGGCGAAAGGGCTGTTGTCGCGCGGGATTGATTTGGTCTCCGGCGGCAGTGATAACCACCTGATGCTTGTGGATTTGCGCTCTGTGGGCATTACCGGCAAGGAGTTAGAGCACAGACTCGACGAAGTGTATATCACCGCGAACAAAAACGCGATTCCGAATGACCCGCAAAAACCGTTTGTGACCAGCGGCGTGCGTTTGGGCACACCCGCTGTCACCACCAGAGGACTGACCACCGACGATTGCGACAAAGTTGCGGAATTTATCGCGCTTGTCGCAACGGATTTCGATGCAAAAGCGGACTATATCCGCGAGGGTGTGTGTGAAATCTGCGCAAAACACCCGCTTTATAAATAAGAAACAGAGAGGACGGACGCCGCCGCGCGGGATTTTATGAGAGAAATCATTGTTGCCAGTCAAAACCCGCAAGCGGCGGAGCGTATCCGTTCGATTTTGCAAAGCGACCATATTTTTGTCGGAAATTTGTACCGTTCGGGCGCGGAGGTGCTCTCGTTTGCGAGTATCCGCCCCGACGCGGTCGTGATTTGCGGCAAATTGCCGGATATGTCGGCTGTTGAGCTTGCAGGAATGCTTCCGAACGGCTTTGATATGATTTGGCTTGTGCCCTCGGGCGAGCCGGAGCCGATGTACCGAAGCAATATGATTACGCTCAATATGCCGCTGAACCGTATGGAATTTTTGAATACGGTGCGCATGCTTGCGGCAAACGCCGCCGAGCAGAGCCGCCCGCGTAAAATCGTGCGCTCGCAAGAGGAAGAAGAACTGTTGCGCGTTGCGAAAGAACGGCTGATGGTGCGCCATCACCTTTCGGAGCGTGAAGCGCATAAACTGATACAGCGGCGCAGTATGGAGTCAGGCTTGCGGATTTTAGAGGTTGCGCGGCTGATTGCAGAAGAAGAATAAATGGTATTTTCAAGATAGACAAATCTTAACTATCGCGGGAGGCGGCGTATGAAGTTTACAAAAATGCAGGGCGCGGGCAACGATTATATCTATGTAAATTGCTTTAAAGAAACCGTGGAAAATCCCGAGGAGACGGCTATTCGCGTCAGCGACCGCCACTTCGGTATCGGTGCAGATGGGTTGGTGCTGATTTGCCCGTCCGAAAAAGCCGATTTCTTTATGGATATATACAACGCCGACGGCTCGCGCGCCAAAATGTGCGGCAATGCGACGCGTTGTGTGGCGAAATATGTGTACGACAACAAAATGACCGACAAAACCGAAATTGCGTTGGAGACATTGAGCGGAATTAAGTATATTAAAATCACCGTGCAGGACGGCAAAGCCGTCGCCGCGCGTGTGAATATGGGTGCGCCGATTTTGACGCCGCGCGAAATTCCGACAAAATTCGACGGCGAAACGGTTGTTAGTCAAAATTTAACTATCGATGATAAGGCATATGCGGTGACCTGTGTTTCTATGGGTAATCCGCATTGCGTTTTGTATACGGACGATGTGCATATGCTTGATTTGCCGCGCATCGGTCCGAAATTTGAAAATCACGAGCTGTTCCCTGACCGCATCAACACCGAATTTGTGCATATCGTCAGCGAAACCGAGTTTGATATGCGCGTGTGGGAGCGCGGCTCGGGCGAAACCCTCGCCTGCGGTACGGGTGCGTGCGCGGCGACGGTTGCTTCGATTTTAAACGGGTATTGCAAGCGTGATACCGAGATAAAAGTCAACCTGTTGGGCGGCACGCTGTATATCAACTGGACCGCCGACGGCGATGTCTATATGACCGGCCCTGCCGAAACCGTTTGCACGGGGGAATTTGACGCGTAATGCGCGCGGTGGGGCGTAAGGACGAATACCGCGGTGCGGCAGTGAAAAGTGAATAATGAATAATGAAAAATTGCAGGAACGGTCGCATCGTTCCGAACCATGACAATAAAAATTTGTCATTCTGAACGAAGTGAAGAATCGCAAACAGCACAAAGTAAAAATGTGAAATATGAGATTTTTCGGCTATCGCCTCAGAATGACAAGCGGGCGAATACAGTTCGCCCCTACTCCCTCACCCCGTGCGGGGAAAAGGGTAAGATTTTACTGCAAAGTAAATCGACGATTCAAAAAGGAGGAATTCCTATGCAAATCAATGAAAACTTCTTAAAAATCGAAAGCAGTTATCTGTTCTCGAACATTGCGAAAAAGGTAAAGGCATATGCTGCGGCGCACCCCGAAAAAGAGATTATCCGCCTCGGCATCGGCGATGTTACCCGCCCGCTTGCGCCCGCCTGCATTGAGGCAATGCACAAGGCAGTGGACGAAATGGCACACGCCGAAACCTTTCAAGGCTATCCGCCCGAATACGGGCAGGATTTTTTGCTCGAAGCCATTTTGGAAAACGATTATAAAGCGCGCGGCGTAGACCTCGATAAAACCGAAATCTTTGTTTCCGACGGGGCAAAAAGCGACTGCGGCAATATCGGCGATATTTTTTCGCTCGACAACCGCGTGGCAGTCTGCGACCCCGTGTACCCTGTGTATGTGGACACGAATGTGATGTCGGGCAGAGCCGGCGAGCGTACCGCAAACGGCTGGAGCAATATCCTCTATATGCCCTGCACGGCGGAAAACAATTTCCTGCCTGCTATTCCCGAGAGCCATGTAGATATAATTTATCTATGCTTCCCGAACAACCCAACAGGTATGTCGATTACCAAGGCAGAACTCAAAAAATGGGTGGATTACGCATTGCGTGAGGACGCGGTGATTTTGTATGACTCCGCGTATGAGGCGTTTATTACCGAAGAAGATGTGCCCCATTCGATTTTTGAAGTCGAGGGCGCAAAACGCTGTGCGATTGAATTCCGCAGCTTCTCGAAAACCGCGGGCTTTACGGGCGTTCGCTGTGGCTACACCGTTGTGCCGCACGAGTTGAAATGCAACGGCACCGAATTGAACGCGATGTGGGCACGCCGTCAGGCGACCAAGTTCAATGGCGTTTCCTATATTACACAGCGCGCGGCGGCGGCTTGCTACACGCCCGAGGGCAAACAGCAAATCCGCGACATTATTGCGTATTATCAAAAGAACGCGAAAACCATTTATAACGGTTTAAAGGAATGCGGATTTACCGTGTACGGTGCGGTGGATTCGCCGTATGTGTGGCTCAAAACACCCGATAATATGGGCAGTTGGGAATTCTTTGATTTGTTGCTCGAAAATATCCAAGTTGTCGGCACCCCCGGCGAAGGGTTCGGCCCGAGTGGCGAAGGATATTTCCGTTTGACCGCGTTCGGCTCGGCGGAAAATACCGAAAAAGCCGTGGCGCGCATCAAAGCGTATTTTGGGAAATAAAACAAAATGATTTTTGCACCCGTTTTGGGTGGATAAATTTTAATTTAGCGGCGTAGCCGCAATCCTTGCATTTCTCCCTCTGACGAGGGAGGTGGCACGGCGTAGCCGTGACGGAGGGAGAGAAACAGAAAACTCTCTCCCCCAGTCAAATGCGTTGCATTTGACAGCCCCTCGTCAGAGGGGGCATAAGCGGGCGTTTCGTAAAGCGCCGCTACACTAAATAAAAATTTTTTCAAGCAGTAAAAATCGATTCGCGCCCTGTGCGGCGAAACGGAGGAACAAATATGCAGATTGACAGAAATTTGGTGATGTACTTGGAAAAGCTCGGCAGAATCGAACTTTCCGAGGAACAGCGCGCCGCGTCCGAAAAGGATTTGCAGGACATTCTCACCTATATGGACACCTTAAATGAGCTCGACACCGACGGCGTTGAACCGGCGTCACACTCATTCCCTGTCGCCAATGTCCAGCGGGACGATGTTGTCACCAATGCCGCACAAACCGAAGCGATTTTGCAAAATGCGCCGAATCAAAAGGACGGCTGTTTTGTCGTACCGAAAACCGTCGAATAAGGAGGGGAGAAAATGGATATTCGCAACTTGACCGCCCTCGAATTGGGACAGGCAATCCGCGCAAAGGAAGTTACCGTCCGCGAGGCGGTGGAAAGCTACTTTGCCGCGATAGAGGAAAATGACGCAAAATACCATTGCTACAACACCCTCTGCAAAGAAGAAGCGCTTGCGCGCGCCGACGAAGTGCAAAAGGGCATCGAGGACGGCACCTATACTTCACCTTTGGCGGGCGTGCCCGTCGGCGTAAAGGATAATATCTGCACCAAAGGGGTTTTGACCACCTGTTCTTCTAAAATTTTGGAGAATTTCGTGCCCCCGTATGACGCAACCGTGATTCGCCGTATGCACGCGGCGGGTATGGTCGTTTTGGGCAAACTCAATATGGACGAATTCGCCATGGGCAGCACCACCGAAACTTCATACACGGGCGTAACGCACAACCCGTGGAACTTGGACCGCGTACCGGGCGGCTCTTCGGGCGGCGCGGCGGCGGCAGTTGCCGCAAAATTGGCACCCGTCACCTTGGGTTCGGATACGGGCGGCTCTATCCGTCAGCCCGCCTCGTTCTGCGGCGTTTCGGGCTTAAAGCCCACCTACGGCGCGGTTTCGCGTTACGGGCTTGTGGCGTATGCCTCATCGCTTGACCAAATCGGGCCGCTTGCGCACGATGCGAAAGATTGCGCGGCGCTGTTTTCTGTGATTGCGGGCAAAGACGAAAAAGACGGCACTTCGATGGTCACGGAACCGTTCGATTTCGCGGCGGCGACCGACGGAAATATGCAAGGCAAAAAAATCGGCATTCCCGCCGACTATCTCGGCGAGGGCATCTCACCCGAAGTGAAAGCCGCGATTGAAGCGGCGGCGGAAACCTACCGTTCTTTGGGCGCAGAAGTCGAAGTTTTCCCGATGCCGATTGTCAAATATGCCATTCCCGCGTATTACATTATTGCCTGCGCCGAGGCGTGCTCCAATCTGTCGCGTTATGACGGCATCAAATACGGCTATTCAAGCCCGAATGCCGATAATTTGACCGAAACCTATATCAAATCCCGTTCCGAGGGATTCGGTATGGAAGTCAAACGCCGCATTATGCTCGGCAACTTCGTGTTGAGCTCCGGCTATTATGATGCGTATTACAACAAAGCGCTCAAAGCGAAAAAACTCATTCAGCAGGCATTTTTCGATGCGTTCGAGAAATACGATATGCTGTTAGGGCCGGTGGCGCCCACCACGGCGCTCAAAATCGGCGAAAGCCTTTCCGACCCCTTGAAAATGTATCTCGGCGATATTTACACCGTCATGATTAACATTGCGGGCGTGCCGAGTATGGCAATCCCTTGTGGGTTTGACAGCGAGCAAATGCCTGTCGGTCTGCAACTGATCGGCAAACCGTTCTGCGAGGCGGAAATTCTGTCGGCGGCAGTCGGATTTCAAAATGTGACGGACTTCCATAAAAAGTCCCCGTCAGCGGTTTAAGGAGGGCGCAAAATGGAATGGGAAATTGTCATGGGGCTTGAGGTGCACACCGAACTTGCCACCAAAACCAAAATTTTCTGCGGTTGCTCCACCGAATTCGGCGGCGCACCGAATACGCATGTTTGCGAAATTTGTGCGGGACTGCCCGGCACTTTACCGCTTTTAAACCGTCGCGTGGTGGAATTCGCCGTGCGCACGGGGCTTGCTACCAACTGCGAAATTACCCGTAAAAATAAATTTGACCGCAAAAACTATTTCTATCCTGATTTGCCGAAAGCATATCAAATTTCGCAACTTTATCTGCCGATTTGCCGCAACGGCTATATCGAGGTCAAGGGTGAAAACGGCGAACCGAAAAAAATCGGCATTCACGAAATTCATATGGAAGAGGACGCGGGCAAACTCGTGCACGATGAGTTTGAGGACTGCACGCTGGTCGATTACAACCGTTGCGGCGTGCCGCTGTTGGAAATCGTCTCCGAGCCGGACTTCCGTTCGGCGGCAGAGGTGCTTGATTACCTCGAAAAACTGCGCGCCATTCTCCAATTCACGGGCGTTTCCGACTGCAAAATGCAGGAGGGTTCTTTGCGCGCCGATGTAAATCTTTCCGTGCGCCCCAAAGGGCAGGCAGAATTCGGCACGCGCACCGAAATGAAGAATTTAAACTCGTTCCGTGCGATTGAACGCGCCATACAGTATGAAGCGCGCCGCCAAATCGAACTGCTGGAGGACGGCGAACAGGTGGTGCAGGAAACGCGCCGCTGGGACGACAACAAAGGCATTTCTTACGCGATGCGCTCCAAAGAGGATGCGCAGGATTACAAATATTTCCCCGAACCCGACTTGCCGCCGATTGAAATTTCCGAGGAAACCATCGCGCATATCCGTGACACGATGCCGGAACTGCCCGAGCAGAAAAAACAGCGGTATATTGCACAGTTGGGACTTCCCGAATACGACACATCCATTCTCACAAGCGACAAAGCGTTTGTTTCGTTGTTTGAGGACACTTTGGCGCTCTGCGACAGCCCGAAGGATGTCGCAAACTGGATTATGGGCGAAGTAATGAAGCTGTTAAACGATACCGCTACGCTCCCCGAAAATATGCCCTTGCAGGCGAAGGATTTGGCGGCGGTTATTCAAATGGTGAAGTCGGGTAAAATCAACCGCGGCACAGGCAAAACCGTGCTCGAAAAGGTGTTTACCGAGGGCGTTGACCCCGAAAAATATGTTGCCGACAACAATTTGGCACAGATTACGGATTTGTCGGCGTTGCGCCCTGTGATTGAAGAAGTCATTGCCGCCAACGAAAAGAGTGTTTCCGAGTATAAATCGGGCAAAACGCAGGCAATGGGCTACATTATGGGGCAGGCGATGCGCGCGCTCAAAGGCAAAGCCCCCGCGCAGGAAGTGCAGAAAATTTTGCACGAATTGTTGGATAGTTAATTTTTATCTATCGCGCTTTTTAAATATAAATTTTAATTTAGCGGCGAAGCCGCAATCCTTATATTCCTCCCTCTGACGAGGGAGGTGGCTTTTGCCGTAGGCAAAAGACGGAGGGAGAGAGGAATTCTCTTCCCATTTCTCTCCCCCAGTCAAATGCGTTGCATTTGACAGCCCCCTCGTCAGAGGGGGCATAAACGGCGGGGGCAAGACCCCGCCCTACCCTAAAAACTTTATTTCGTGCGTAGGGAACGGTCTTGACCGTTCCGCAAATCCTACGCTAAATTAAAATTTATCCCCCAAAAAATCCACAAGAAAGGCAGGGCTACAATGTACGACTCTCTCGAACAACTGAAAACCGACTGCCTTTCCTGCGCGGACTGTCCGCTTTCGGAGACGCGTACAAATGTGGTGTTCGGCGTAGGCGTGCCGACGGCAGAGGTGCTGTTTGTCGGCGAGGGCCCCGGCGAAAACGAGGATTTACAGGGCGAGCCGTTTGTCGGGCGCGGCGGGCAACTGCTCGACAAATACTTAACGCACATTGATCTTTCGCGTGAAAAAAATATTTACATTGCGAACATCGTCAAATGCCGTCCGCCCCATAACCGCGACCCGCGTGAGGAAGAGCAGGCCGCGTGCGAGCACTGGTTGCGCGAGCAAATGAAGCTTCTGCACCCGAAAATCGTGGTGTGCTTGGGGCGCATTGCGGCGCAGAAAATCATATCGCCCGACTTTCGCGTCACCAAAGAACACGGCGTATTTTACGAACGCCGCGGCTTTTATTTGATGGGCACTTTCCACCCTGCCGCCCTTTTGCGCAATCCCGCCCAAAAGCCGGACGCGCTTTCGGATTTTGCGGCTTTGCGGACAAAAATTCAAGAAGTTTGTGAGAGAACATACTGATGGCTTTTTTACCGTTTCATTCCAGAGATTTGTTTTATAAAAGTAAATTCGGCGCTGTGAAAACGGGCGAAAAACTGCGGTTTCGCCTGCTTTTGCCGCGCTCTTTTTGCGCGTCTGCCGCATATTTTGTGCTGACCAAAGACGGCGAAACGCCTGTGGAACACGGTATGTATTGGGCCGGGATGCACGGCGAGACCCAAGAAATTTGGGATTTGGAAATCGCACTTCCTGACCGCGGCTTGTACTTTTATCATTTTGAATATGATTCTGCGTGGGGGCGCGGTGCGATTTACCATATCGGCGACGGCGCGGGTGCGGTTGCCAATGCCGTCACACCGAAAAATGATTGGCAGTTAACGGTGTATGATGCAAATTACCAAACACCCGACTGGCTCAAAGGCGGCGTGATGTACCAAATTTTTCCCGACCGCTTTTATAATTCGGGAAACCCGAAGAAAAATGTGCCCACCGACCGCATTTTGCGCGGCGATACCGAAAATCAACCCTATTGGCGGCCCGATGAAAACGGGAAGGTGTTAAACAACGATTATTTCGGCGGCGACCTTGCGGGGATTACCGAAAAACTGCCGTATTTAAAAGATTTGGGCGTGACCTGCATTTACTTAAACCCGATTTTTGAGGCGCACGCCAACCACCGTTATAACACGGCGAATTATTTGAAAATCGACCCGCTTTTGGGCGACGAAGCAGATTTCAAAACGCTGTGCGAAACCGCAAAAGCCTATGGAATTCGTGTGATTTTGGATGGGGTATTTTCCCACACGGGCGACGACAGCCTGTATTTTAATCGCGCGGGGCGCTACAAAACCCTGGGCGCGTACAATTCCGAAAAATCGCCGTATTACCCGTGGTATACATTTTTTGACTATCCCGACAGCTACAAAAGCTGGTGGGGCTTTGAAACGCTCCCCGAGGTGAACGAGGAAAGCCCCGAATATCTCGAATTTATCACAGGCAAAAACGGCGTAGTTAAAAAATGGCTACGCCTCGGCGCGGCGGGCTGGCGGTTAGATGTTGCCGACGAACTGCCCGATGCATTTTTGGACGCGCTTTGCGCTTCCGCAAAAGCGGAAAAGGCGGACGCGCTTGTGCTCGGCGAGGTTTGGGAGGACGCGACCAACAAATGGGCGTACGGCGTGCGGCGGCGGTATCTGTTGGGCGGTCAGCTCGACAGCGTGATGAATTATCCGTTTGCAAATGCGATTTTGAATTTTGCACGCAACGGCATTGCCGAGGGCTTTGCGCGTGCGGTGACAGAAATTGTCGAAAATTATCCGAAGCCCGCGCTTGACTGTATGATGAACCACATCGGCACGCACGATACCGAGCGTGCAATTACGAAAATCATGGGGGAAAGCGCCGAAGGGCGCGACCGTGAATGGCAGTCGAAGCGCGTACTGTCAGATGCAGATTATCAAAAAGGCGTGACGTTGTTAAAATTGGCGGCGGTGCTCCAATTCACACTCCCCGGCGTGCCGTGCATTTATTACGGCGACGAGGCGGGGTTGCAAGGCTACAAAGACCCGTTTAACCGCGGTTGTTACCCGTGGGGGCACGAAAATCAGGATTTGATTGCCTTTTATCAGACCTTGGGTGCGCTTCGCGGGTCGCTGGATTGCCTGAAAACGGGTGCACTGCATTTTGTTTCGGCGGCGCTTGGGTGCGTCGCTTACGAGCGCGAGGGCAACATCGACGAGATTTTGGTTATTGCCAATCGTAACGAGCAGGAAATCACCTACAATTTGCCCGACAAATGGCAGTATAAGCGGGAGATTTTACACGGCGTCCCCGTGACCTCTTGCGTGCATGTACCGCCAACCGGCTGCGTGATACTTAATTTCTAACTATCAGCAGTTGCAACGCGAAAAAATCGTTCGTTTGCTTTGCAAATTGTTTAAATTTGGATTTGTAGGGGTAATTTGTCATCCTTCGCTACGCTCAGGATGACAAATACAAATCCAAATTTGTCATTCTGAACGAAGTGAAGAATCTCAAAAATGAAAAAGAGATTTTTCACGGAACGGCGTAAAAGGACAATCGGATATAAAAATATTCAATTTATAACTAAAAAGAAGGATACATATGGTTTTGCTCGGCGCGGCAGTGAATGCCGCAGCAATTTTTCTCGGTGCGGGGCTCGGGATGCTATTTAAAAAGGGCATTCCGGAACGCGTGCAGAAAACCTTGACGGCAGCGCTCGGTCTTTGCGTGGTGTTTATCGGCATACAAGGCGCGTTGGAGGGCGAAAATCTGCTGATTGAAGTGCTCTCCATTGTATTGGGCGCACTCTTGGGCGAATGGATTGACCTTGACCGCCACTTGAACCGTTTCGGCGCATTTTTGCAGAAAAAGCTGACGAAAAACGACCAATCCTCGTTTGGCGAGGCGTTTGTTTCGTCCACACTGTTTGTATGCGTTGGCGCGATGGCGATTGTCGGTGCGATTGAGGCGGGTATGCAGGGGAAATTTGATACTTATTACACCAAAGCCTTGCTTGACGGCGTGACGATTTTGATTTTCACCTCTTCCTTGGGCTTTGGGTGCTTCTTTTCGGGTGTGGTGCTGTTTCTCTACGAGGGGGCGCTCTCCTTGGCGGCGCAATTTGTCTCTGCTTTTTTGACCGATGCAATGATTACCGAAATGTCCGCTGTCGGCTCCATTTTGATTTTGGCGATTGGATTAAATCTTCTGAATGTGACCAAAATCAAGGTGGCGAATTTGTTGCCCGCCGCATTTTTGCCGATTTTGTTTTGTCTTTTGATTTGTTAATTCACTTTGTAGGGTTTCTTTACAAATTCGGTTTTGTCATCCTGAGCGAAGCGAAGGATCTCCGATAACACAAAATAAAAATGCGCGAAATGAGATTTTTCGGCTACCGCCTCAGAATGACTATTCATTTTACGGGCAACACAGTTTACCCGTGCCGCATCTGCAAAGGAGGGATTTCCTGTGGCAGAACAACAACAAAACAGCAACCGCAAAAACGAAAAATTAAAATATGCCCGCCTTTCGGACGAACTGCAAGTCCGCATACAGGCTGACCGCGACGCGGGATGGAAAAATCCCTACGCCTGCCGCGATAAATCGGTTGTCCGCCGTGAGCCGGCGCACGACAAAGCCAACCTGTGGCGGCCTGCCTTTGTGCGCGACTGCGAAAAAATCCTGCATTTGCCGTATTACAACCGTTATACCGACAAAACGCAGGTGTTTTCATTCTATCAAAACGACGATATTTCCCGCCGCGGCTTGCATGTGCAGTTGGTGTCGCGTATTGCGCGCAACATCGGTGCGGTTTTGGGGCTCAATCTTGATTTAATCGAGGCAATCGCCCTCGGACACGATATCGGGCACACGCCGTTCGGCCACGCAGGGGAACGGTTCTTGGACGAAATCCTGTACGCGCAAAACGGCACGCACTTTTTGCACAATGCGCAAAGTGCGCGCGTGCTCGACACGCTGTTTTGCCGCAATATCAGCCTACAAACACTCGACGGTATTCTTTGCCACAACGGTGAATTTGAACAGCAGGCATATGTGCCCGACACGACAAAGGATTTTGCGCAGTTTGACCGTGAGCTTGCCGCCTGCTTGATGGACGGCAATGCGGCGGCGAAGGCGCTCACGCCGATGACCTTGGAGGGGTGCGTGGTGCGTATTTCGGATATGATTGCCTACCTCGGCAAAGACCGACAGGATGCGCGCGTTGCCAAAATTCTGCCGCAAAAGCAACCCTTTGCAACGGAAAGCATCGGCACGCAAAATGCGGAAATGATTAACAATCTGACCGTCGATATTTTGGAAAACAGCTACGGCAAACACTATATTGCATTGAGCGCACAGGCGTTTCGCGATTTACAGACGGCCAAACGCGAAAATTACGAATACATTTATCAAAACGAGGCGCTCGACGGCGCATATAATGATTTGGTCCGCCCGATGTTTTGCGAGGTGTATTTTGAATTATTGCGCGCACTCAAAGCGGGCGAAGAAAACAGCCCCGTGTACCGCCACCACATCGCATTTGTAACGGATCAGCGCCGCTTTTATGAGGAAAAATCGCCCTATCTTTCGGCAGACCCCGACCAAATCGTGGCGGATTACATTGCGAGTATGACGGATAGTTATTTTTTATCTATTCACAAATTCCTCTTCCCCGAAAGTAAATATCGCGTGGAATTTCAATCCTATTTTGCAGATTTGCAAGGCGAGTAAAACAAGAAAAACAGCAATCGGGTGCGTACCGTAGGGTACGCACCCGATTTTATGCTTTGGTTTCTGTTTATTTGACCAATAGCGCTACCGTCTCCACATGGATCGTCTGGATATGCAGAATGTCTTTGTCGTTTTTATGTTTGTGGAAACAAATCCACAGCTATTTCCTTGCTTGATCCATTTGCAACCATTTACGCTGACATTTTTTTTATTACCTTGTCTCTTTTTTTCCAGAATTTTTGTGCCAAATCTATGTATTCACAAACTCTTTCCGGAGTATCAATTGCTTTTGCGCCAGAAAGAATGAGGTGATCTATCAATTTTCTATCTGTAATATTGTAGAACATATTACAATATCTATAGATACTTTTACTTGGATATTTACGATTCTTAAACGAATCTAAAAAGCATCTCAATACACAACCCCATTCTGGCGTAGCGGAATTTAATATTATTTCAGAGTTTCCAATAAAATAACTATTTAATGCCCAGATGAAGGTATCCCCTCTATCATCTCCTATACTCTTTTTAGCAATTTGCAACTTACCATTTGAAAGCAAAAGCGCACAGTTTTCTGGGCTGTGGTGCTTTTCAACACACATCTTAAGTTTGTTTAGATACTGCGTTTTCTTTTTTTCGTCTTCTAATTTGTTCAATAGTGTTTCATACTTATTAGCTTGTTTAGTGTAATGTCCTTGAGAAAAATTAAAAATTATGTCTCCACTAAGGCAAATATTCTCTTTCTCGGCATTTTCAAATAATATAGATTCTTTACAATTATAAAACTTCTCAAAACCAAATTTTTCTGCTCCCTCATTTGTTATTTTTGCTTTTCTTCGATTTTTTGATTCGTTTTTGGATTCAGATGCAAGATCCCAATATTTATTACTTTCTCCATCTTTCAAATTCCATCTATATAAGTTCATGTACATGTCCCATATTTCTTTTGAAGTATCATATTCTTCTTCCACTTTTTCTTTTTCAATCTCATTGGTTTGTTCTTTTTTGCTCAAAAAATTCAACTCCATCAATTCTATCAACCCGCATTATCTGCTAACCGTCTTTTTAATCCAACCCTTAACAATCATTAGAAACACTTTGATATACTCCCTATTACTTAAAAACATGTTAAAGGTTGAGCTCACACTTTTATTACTGACATCAAACATAGTAATATCAATCCTTTGCTTTTGACATCGACACCACCGTCTCCACATGCGCCGTATGCGGAAACATATCGACGGGTTGGATTTTTTTGACTTTATACCCATTCCTGCACAGGAACAGCAAATCGCGCTGTTGGGTTTCGGGATTGCAGGAAATATAGACGATTTTTTCGGGCGCGAGCGTCAAAAGCGACGACAAAAACGCGCGGTCACTGCCGGCGCGCGGCGGGTCCATCAGCACCACATCCGCCGTTTCGCCGTTTGCGGCGGCGGCGCGCATAAATTCGCCTGCGTCCGCGCACACAAACCGAATGTTTTGTATACCGTTAAGCCCTGCGTTTTCTCGCGCGTCCTTTACCGCGTCCGCGTTGACTTCCACGCCGATAACCGCTTTCGCGTGCGCGGCGGCAAACAGCCCGATGGTGCCCGTGCCGCAGTAGGCGTCAATGACAGTTTCGTCTCCGGAAAGATCGGCAAACGATAACGCCGTTTTGTATAAAACCTCGGTTTGCACGGGATTGATTTGGTAAAATGCCTTTGCCGAAATGCGAAACCGCAAGCCGCAAAGCTGTTCCTCAATTTTGCCGTCTCCGTAGAGGATTTCCTCTTTCTCGCCGAGCACCATACTCGTGCGGCGGGGATTGATATTTTGCAGTACCGTGGTGATTTCGGGGTGCGCTTTTAACAGCGCATTGACAAACGACCGCTTTTTCGGGAATTCCCGCGTCCCAGTTACCAGCACCACCATAATCTGCCCGCTTTGAAAGCCGCGTTTGACAAGCACATGCCGCAGAAATCCCTGCTTCGTATCGGGATTATATGGCTTCAGCTTAAAGCTTTTTAAGAGCTTGCGCACCGTGCCGATGATTTCGTCGGCTTTTTCGTCTTCTGTCAGGCAATTTTCCACCGCCACCACCTTGTGGGAGGACGACTGATATACACCCGAAATAATTTGTCCGCGGCGGTCCGTGGCGAACGCCGCCTGCACTTTATTGCGGTAGTGATAGGGCGTTTCCATCCCGATGATTTCCTGCACGCGGCAAAACCGCCCCAAAAGACGGATGCACTTTATTTGCTTATGCCGCAGTTGTTCTTCATATGTTAAATTTTGCAGTTGACAGCCGCCGCATTGTTTCGCGTACGGACAGCCGTGTTTGGACTGCGCCAAGACAAGCACCCTCTTTTTTATTTTCGAGAACAGTATACAGAATTTTTTGAAATTTGGCAATGCGTTTTCTTGTGAATGGTTTAACAACATATGTTTTTTTGTTATGAGATGAAAATGAAAAGGCGGCAAAAATATTTCCATTCGGGAAACAATCGGGAAAAACAAGGAGAACTTTTAAGAAACATCAGCAATCTGCACAAAGAGGAATTTATTTTTTTGTACAACATTTTAACTGGTTTTTATTTACAAAAATTTGGGTTTGTGGTATATTGAATTCACGGAAAAACTTTCTATATGATGAAGAAAGGAGCTGAAAAAAGTATGGATATCGGCAGCTTGCTGGGCACTTTAATGGACACCCTTGCTAGCCTTGGAATCCCTGTGGATTCGATCATGGCTACCGTTGAACCGATTTTGCAGACAATTATTTCTACAATTGGTACAATGATTGGGATGTAAGTGCAAACACAGTTTACACACTTCGGCGGCGCAGCTGCGCCGCCGTTTTTTTAGAGGTAAAGTATGTTTAAACGAATTTTTTCGCTCGTGCTGCTGTTCGCGGTGCTTTTGAGCGGCTGTGGAGCAAAGCCGAACGCGCAAGAAACAACCACCATCGCGCCGCAGACCACCGTACAGAGCGATGTTACATCTACGCCCGACATAACAGCCGGCCAAACAGAAACAACCACCACCGCGCCGACCTCTACGGCGTTGGAAACCTCTGTGCCGTTTTCCATGCCGGAGAAAAAAGGCGAAATGGCGTTTACGGACGACCCGAATGACAAGTTTATTCAGGCGATTGTGCAAAAATATGGTTCTGACCCTGCGCGATTAGCATGCATTTATGCCGTGCCCGAAGCGGATAACAACCATGTGTTTGAATTTAACGGAAAAACCGATGCGAACGGCAAACTCATCCGCAACGAAGATACGCTCAAATATGTGTATACACTGAATGCCGACTGTTCAACCATTACTCGTGCCGCCGGGTTTACCGGGAATGACGGTCTTTCTGCGGCGCAGGGATATGCCATTTTTGAAGTGACCAAAAAATTGGTTTTACCCGAATTTGAAGAAGAATTGAACGGGTAATCAATGAAAACGAATAAACCGCCTGTACGGGATATGCCCCGCAGCAGGCGGTTTTTCTTTGCGTGTGCGCAGAAGCTTATTCCTCTGTCTGCTTGCCTAAAAACGATGCCGCAACCTGCATCAGTTTTTTCTCCTCGGAGGTGGGCATAGAACCGTCCTCGCGCAGCAGCATCACCACCGCACCCGAGACATCGCCGCCGCCGATAATCGGCAGAGCCACCGCTGCCTCGCGGTCAAAGCCTGCAATCGGGTAAAGGGAGACTGCCTCCGGCGATGCCGTATAGCTTCCGCGGTCGGTCATCAACTGTTCTAATTCCTCGCTGACGCGCCGTTCCTGCAATTCGCGTTTCGGCGCGCCTGCCACGGCAATCACATGGTCGCGGTCCGTAATCAACACGGGCAGCTCCGTTGCGCGGGAGAGCACTTCCGTCAGCTGTGCCGCCGTTTCAGGCAGTTCGCCCATCGGGGAATACTTTTTAAAGATTACTTCGCCGTCTGCGGCCGTGAATATTTCCAGCGGGTCGCCCTCGCGAATACGCATTGTACGGCGGATTTCTTTCGGAATGACCACGCGCCCCAAATCATCAATTCTGCGGACAATACCGGTTGCTTTCATATCGTAAAACTCCTTCGTATCAAAATATTTCTATGCTATTTTCTGCACGAAAGGAGAAAATATACCGATATTTTGCGCATTGTTTTTGCGACGCGAAAATACGCGAAATCTACAAAAAAACAGTAGAATTCCGTGGAGATTTCACAATGGCAGATTGCACAAGAAAAAAACTTAAAATCTGTCTACGAAGCACTCCGAATTGTATATTTTGTAAAGTGGGCAAAACAAATAGTAGTTAGTCAAAAATTTAACAATGTTTATAAACATCTGTTCAAAACCCCATTTTCACACCCGATTTTGGCGTTTTTACCCCGACTTTTTAACATTTTGAACAGGGTTTTGAACATTTTTGAACAAACAAAAAATATACATTTTGTATATTGGCGGTCGAAAAAAGTTTGTTAAAAATCCCATATTGACAAAATTCCGCAGGATATGACAAGGGGATTTTTGTATATTTTTTTCAGTCGTGCCGATACTATGAAAAACAGTTTCGGAGGCATTTTTATGGTAAAAGGTGTAAACCGACAGGTGCTGGAAATCCGCGAAACGGGCTCACCGTATTTTGAGCGGGCATTCTTTTTTGTAAAGCCCGAATATGCCGATACAGATGAAAAAAAACTGCGTGCGGCGGCAGAGCGCATTTTGCCGCAGGCGAACAAGGTACCGAAAGTCAAAAGGAAACGCGCAAAGACTTTGTATTACTGGTTGGCAGGCTTGCTTGCTTCGGCGGCGGGGGTCGGTACGGTGGTTACACTGGTGCTTACGCAATAAATTCCGCCCTGCATTCTGCTGTCCGGCATCTAATGACGATGGGATAGCCCGCCGGGAACGGTTTTGACCGTTCTGCAAAATCACAGCCCCAGCCCCCTGCGGGCGTGGAAATCCGCCTTTACGCAAAGGGTATGGCATAAAAAGCCCGTCAAGGTAGTTCTACCTTGACGGACTTCCTTTTTTCACACGCAAAAATGGATTTAGGGTGTTTGGATTACAGCGTTGCTGCCAATTTTTTCAGATATTCTTTGAAATCTGCACCGATTTCGGGGTGGTTGAGCGCGACCTCGCAGTTTGCCTGCATAATGCCGAGCTTGTTACCCATATCGTAGCGAATACCGTCGAAATCGACCGCGTTGAGCTCGCCGCGGCGGGCAAGGTCAAGCATAGCGTCGGTGAAATAGATTTCGCCGCTCTTGGGGTCGGCAGGGGTCTTTTCAATCAGTTCAAAGATTTCGGGCGGCATAACCACTCTGCCCAAAATGGAATAGCAGGACATAATCTGCTCCGGTGTGGGCTTTTCGATGATGTTATGTACTTTCATTGTCTTGTCGTCAATCGGGGTGACATCGAGTGTGCAGTATTTCGGCACATCTGCGCGCGGCACTTCTTTGACGCCGACCACACCGCAGCCGTATTTCTCATACGCGCGGCAAAGCTGACCGACGACCGGGTCCTCGGAAATGATGACATCGTCGCCGTACATTACCGCGAACGGCTCGTTGCCGACAAAGCTCTTGGCGCAAAGCACCGCGTGGCCTAAGCCCTTGGTTTCCTTCTGGCGGACATAATAGATATTCGCGAGATTTGCGCAAGCCTCAACCTCTTCCAAAATCTTGGCTTTGGAGGGATTGCCCTTGAGCTTGGTTTCCAACTCAAAGGAGTGGTCAAAGTGGTCTTCAATAACGCCCTTCCCGCGATTGGTGATAATCAGAATATCGGTAATGCCTGCGGCAACCGCTTCTTCCACGATATACTGAATCGCCGGTTTGTCCACGATATTGAGCATCTCCTTCGGCACGGCTTTCGACGCCGGCAGAACGCGTGTGCCCAAGCCTGCGGCAGGGATAATCGCTTTTGTGATTTTCATTGGTAACGCCCCTTAACATAGAAATATTTTTGAAAAACAGAAAACTGTTTCAGTAACAATAGTTTACATCAAAAGTTGGGAAATTGCAACCGTCAGCAAATACCCGCCCAATTCGTAAATCCAAAATGCGGCAATGCAAAGAAAAACGGACACACCGCCGCGCTGAAACAGCCGCATACGGAATTCCTCGGGTGTTTGACTGGTTTCACGCAGTCTTGTAATCTCCTTAGCCGCCTTTTTCTTATATAATGTATTGGCAAACAGCCCTGAAAACAGCGCAACGGCGAAATTGGCGACGGTGCGAATGATAAATTCAGGCGTGGTTGCCAAAGTCAAATATGCTTCGGAAAGCGATTGCATCGCGTCCGCATAAGAAACACTGCCGTCCTCGAGCTGTGCCTCGACCTGTGCTTCCGTATCATAAAACGCGTTGGTTCTTTCCACAAAACGCTGTGTGTAGGTTAACCCCGAAATCGCCAACAGCAAGACCATTAACATTGCGCCGATACCGTACAGCTTGCGGTAAAAATACCAGTACGGCGCAAACAAGAATGCCGCCCAGTTCCACGAGGTCTTTTTGCCCGCCTTTTCCATCGCGTAAAATTTCGGAATGTATCGCCGCGAAGCGCTCTGCACAAATTCCGCTGTGTCGCCGACGGTGTTGCCGTCGATGGTGTCGGTCGGGGAGATAACCAGCATACCCGCGCGGTAGCCTTGCGCCGCGCCGTTGGGCAGCTGCACAGGCGGCAAAATGGGCTTGCCGTTTCCCATAGTATTGTAAAGCCGTGCGCCGCACTGTGTGCAAACGGGCTCCTCAGCAGGGTTTTGGGCGCCGCACTGCGGGCAAAATACAATGTTATGCCCATCGTCAGGCGCTTTTGCGGCGGGATTTTGTTCAGCCGTCGGCTTTTGTGTAAGCAAGGTGCTCACGGGAGCGTTTTTTTGCGATTCCGCCGTTTGTGTAGGCGCCCACGCAAAACCGGTGCCGTGCAAAGCGGCGTTGGCGCAGTTGGTTTGCTGTGCATAACAGTCTCTGTGGTGGGGCGTGCCGCAGTCGGGGCAGACCACCACATCGTCACCGTCTGCAAATTTTTTGTGACAGACGGGGCAGGTTTCTCCGGTATATCGCATAAAAATCCTTCCTTTTACCCCCTCAAATGGCCTTCTTCTTTTTCAAAACAAAACTTAAACCTTGATTTCGACCTCTAACCCCAACAAATCCTTGTACTTCTCTAATATCGGCTGCACATCGTTTGCCAAAAATTCCGCAACCTGCTGCGGTGCGCGTCCGATGAAGTTCTGCGGCACCATTTCGGCACGGATTTCTTCAAGTGTCATCCCGAATGCGGGGTCCTTTGCAATGCGTTCTGCCAAATCGTTGGGTTTGCCCTCGGCTTTCACGACCTGCCCTGCCGCCATGGAGTGCTGACGGATTTTTTCGTGGAGCTCCTGGCGGTCGCCGCCTTTTTTGACCGCCGCCATCATAATATTTTCGGTCGCCATAAACGGCAGTTCGTCGTTTAAGCGTTTTTCAATCATTTTCGGGTACACCACAAGCCCGCTGACCACATTGATATACAACTCCAAAATCGCATCGACCGCAAGGAAGCCCTCGGGAATGCTGATGCGTTTGTTTGCAGAGTCGTCGAGCGTGCGCTCAAACCACTGCGTCGAAGCGGTAATGGCGGGATTTAAGGTGTCGCAAATTACATAGCGCGCCAAGGAGCCGATGCGTTCACTGCGCATCGGGTTGCGCTTATATGCCATTGCGGACGAGCCGATTTGATTTTCCTCAAACGGCTCTTCAATTTCTTTCAAATGCTGTAACAGCCGCAGGTCATTCGAGAATTTATATGCCGACTGCGCAATGCCCGCCAGGGTGTAGAGTACCTGTGTGTCGAGCTTGCGCGCATAGGTCTGTCCCGAAACGGGGAACACCTTTTGAAAGCCCATTTTTTCGGCGATTTTACGGTCGAGCGCCTTGATTTTTTCCTCGTCGCCATCAAACAGCTCCACAAAGCTCGCTTGCGTGCCCGTTGTACCTTTTGAGCCAAGCAGGCGCATTTGGGAAAGCTGGAACTCGAGCGCGGACATATCCATCACCAAATCCATCAGCCACAGCGAGGCGCGCTTGCCGACGGTAGTCGGCTGGGCGGGCTGGAAATGCGTAAACGCAAGGCAGGGCATATCCTTGTATTCGTCGGCGAATTTCGCCAGCTTATCGATTAAATTCACGAGTTTTTTGCGAACCAGCTTTAACCCCTCGGTCATCACAATGACATCGGTGTTGTCGCCGACATAGCACGAGGTTGCGCCCAAATGGATAATGCCCTTTGCCTTGGGGCACTGCACGCCGTAGGCATACACATGGCTCATCACATCGTGGCGCACTTTTTTTTCGCGTGCCTCGGCGACTTCATAGTTGATGTCGTCGGCGTGGGCTTTGAGCTCGGCGATTTGCTCGTCGGTAATCGGCAGCCCCAATTCCTTTTCGCTTTCGGCAAGGGCTATCCAAAGCTTTCGCCAGGTGCGGAATTTAAAGTCCGGCGAAAAGATATATTTCATTTCTTTGCTCGCATAGCGCGAGTTTAAGGGACTTTCATAAATATCTTTCATATTGTTTTAACCTCCGAGGGGGGATTTTTTAGTTGTGTGCGTATTCTTTCAGCGCGTTATATTCGATGTATTCCCACGCGCGCTGAAATTCCGTTTCGTTGCGGATGATGTGTTAATAAAACCCGCGTTGCCAAACTTGCAAATTCAGCTCTGCTTTGTGTAGTTCTTTGCTGGTATTTGCCTTGAAATATCCGATTGCCTGCGCCAACAAACTGCGTTGTAGGGGCGCTTCACGAAGCGCCCGCTCCCATTTGCCGCGCTCCCAATCTATTGTCAGAAGCAAATGGATATGGTTCGGCATAATGATGGCGTTTTCAATTTGTATTTGCGGGAACCGTTTCGGCAACGAATATAATATTTTTTCCGTGATAACACCGCGGCGGTTTAGCGCGATAAACCGATTGCAAGGCATTTTTACAGCGGGCGCTTCGTGAAGCGCCCCTACAAGATACCTGCCAAACAAAGGCTTTTTGCTTGCGGTGCAAATGGTGACAAAATAACACCCGTTTTGGCTGTAATCGTAATTTTGCAACCGTGTGGGTTTGCGGGTAGGGAAGTCGAGATTTTTAATTTTTTCTGTTTGCAATTTTAATCATTCAAACAAAAATCTATATCTGCGCTTATTTCTCCGGCACGGGACGGCGCAATTTGATGTGCACCTCGCGAAGCTGTTGTTCGGACACGGTATTCGGTGCGCCCAAAAGCATATCCTGCGCGTTGGAATTCATCGGGAACGCGATAACCTCACGGATATTTTCTTCGTTTTTCAAAAGCATAATCATTCTGTCTACGCCGGGTGCCATACCTGCGTGCGGCGGTGCGCCGTAATGGAACGCGCGGAACAGCGCGCCGAAGCGCTTTTCGACTTCCTCTGCCGAATAGCCGGCAAGCTCAAACGCCTTAATCATCACATCGGGGCGGTGATTACGCACAGCGCCCGAGGAAAGCTCCACGCCGTTGCAGACGATATCGTACTGATACGCCTTAATCGTCAGCGGGTCTTGGTTTAACAGCGCGTCCATTTCGCCCTGCGGCATCGAGAACGGGTTGTGGGTAAAGTCGAGGTTGCCCTCTTCGTTCTTTTCGTACATCGGGAAATCGGTGATAAAGCACATCTCAAAACGGTCTTTGTCAATAATATCCATACGCTCGCCGAGTGCGGTGCGGATTTGCCCTGCCAAAAGGTTGACAACCTTCGGCGTGTCGCAAATAAAGAACAGCGTATCGTCGGTTTTCAATGCCAAATCGTTTGTCAAGGTCGCTTTCTTTTCGTCCGAAAGGAATTTCGCAATCGGACCTTTAAATGAGCCGTCTTCGAGCACGGTTAAGTAGCCGAGGCCTTTCATCCCGATGGACATGGCGTATTCGAGCATTTTTTCAAAGAACGATTTGCTCATTTTTCCGCATCCGGGGGCGACGATACCGCGCACGGGGCGGCCTTGGAACGGTTTGAATTCGACATCACGGAAGAAGTCGGTCAAATCGGTGATTTCCAAAGGATTGCGCAAATCGGGTTTGTCCGTGCCGTATTTTAACATTGCCTCTTCAAACGGAATACGGCGGAAAGGCGCAGAGGAAACGGGTTTACCGCCGCCGAATTTGACGAAGGTATCGTACAGCACATCTTCAGCAACCGCAAACACATCTTCTTGCGTCGCGAATGCCATTTCAAAGTCCAGCTGATAAAATTCGCCGGGCGAACGGTCTGCGCGCGCGTCCTCATCGCGGAAGCACGGCGCAATTTGGAAGTATTTGTCAAAGCCCGACACCATCAAAAGCTGTTTAAACTGCTGGGGTGCTTGCGGCAATGCATAGAACTTGCCCTCGTGCTTTCTGGACGGAATGATATAGTCGCGCGCTCCTTCGGGTGACGAGCAGGTCAAAATCGGGGTGTTAATTTCGGGGAAGCCTAACGACTCCATTTTGGCGCGCAGAAAACGTACCACTTCCGAACGGAACAAAATGTTGTTATGCACTTTCTGATTGCGCAAATCAAGGAAACGGTAGGTCAGGCGCACATCCTCGCGCGTTTCGGTGGATTCGCTTACATCAAACGGCAGTGCGCTTTCGCACGCACCCAAAACCGTAACATCTTGAACGCGCACTTCAAGTTCGCCCGTCGGAATTTTCGGATTGACGGTTTCTTCGTCGCGTTTGACAACCGTACCCGTAACGGAAACCACGCTCTCCTTATGCAGATTTTGCAGCATCTCGTCATCGTGCAAAACAATTTGCGTAACGCCGTATTGGTCGCGCAAATCCACGAACGCTACACCGCCGTGGTCGCGAATGGTATCTACCCAGCCGGCAAGGGAGACGGTTTCATTTAAGTTTTCGAGCGTCAGCTCGCCGCAGGTATGTGTTCTGTATGCCATAACTTTTTACATTCCTTTGCGTAAAATTTGCCCATATGCCCTGCTGTGTTTCGGGCATACGAATACATTCTAAGAATACAATTAAGAATTATAGCATACCTGCACGGGAATTTCCACACTAATTTTCAAAAAATCATTGTATAAATTGCTATTTTCGTGTAAAATAAAAGGCACATTTTCTGCGGAGGTGTCGAAATGGACGACCAAAAGAGAAATAACGCCTTTTCCGACGATGATTTTGAGGATATTTTCAGCTCGTCGGGCGCGGACGATTTTGAAGATATTTTCAGTGACAGCGGCGAAGACGATACGGCAGATACAGCCGACGAATATGAGGACATTTCCAGCGGCAGAGACGAAGAACCCGCTGCAGATGCAGATGACCCGTATGCGGGCTTTTTTGACACGCCGCCTGTGGCGGATGATGTACCCGAAGATACGCGGTATCGCACGGCAGTGAATACAACGCCTGAAAAAATGCCTTACCGCTATAATGAAAATGCCCCTGCGCGCACGCGTGCGCGCAACGGCGATGAAATTTATTCCGGTGCGGAACAAAAAGACCGCCCGCGCAAAAAGAAAACCCATTGGGGGCGCAGAATTTTTTGCGTGCTTTTGGTGCTGGTGCTGTTGTTTGTCGGCGGTGCAGGTGTATACGGCTATTTACGGGTGCAAAAAATCCTTGCGGCGGTCGATTATCAGCCGCTTTCGCAAAATCAATACATCGCGGACAGCGAATTGGCGTCTGCGGACTACATCAAGAACATTTTGCTCATCGGCGTGGACGCGCGTGAGGGTGAGGAAGCGGAAAACACCCGTTCCGACACGATGATGCTTGTGACGATTGACACGCGCAACAAACAGATTAAACTGACCTCATTTTTGCGGGATATGTATTTGGAAATCCCCGGCTACCGCGAGGACAAGCTCAACGCCGCGCAAAGCCACGGTGGCACGCAGCTGCTCGTAGACACGCTGGAATACAATTTTAAAATTAAAATTGACAACTATATGCTTGTCAGCTTTGATATGTTTACGGCGATTATCGACGAACTCGGCGGCATCGATGTGGAAATCACCGACAAAGAGGCGAAGTACATCAACAGCAAAGACCATATGTCGCGCGACGACGGCTTTGCGTTCCCGGAAGAGCTTTCCGGCGGAATGCAGCATTTCACGGGCGCGCAGGCGCTTTGGTACAGCCGTATGCGCTATCTCGACAGCGATTTTATGCGTACGGGACGCCAAAGAAAGGTGATTACCGCGATTGTGAAGCAAGCGGTCGGGCAGTCGCCGCTCGAGCTTCTGGATATGGTCGAACGGATAATGCCGATGGTGAAAACCGATTTGACCGAGGACGAAATGATGGATTTGGGACTGCACGCGCTTTCTTATTTAAGATACGATATTGCGCAAATGCAAGTGCCTTTAGAGGACGGCTATAAAAGCGCGACGCGCCGCGGGCAATCCGTTTTGCTTCCGGATATGGACAAAAACCGCACGGCATTTAAGCAGTTTGTGTTTGAAAAAGCCGATGTCCCCGCAGACGACACCGAAGCGTAAGCCATACAGTACATTTCCGGTTGTTACGATTGGGAAAGCAATAAAGTTGAAACGATTGTAGGGGCGGTTCTCCGCGCCCGCCCGTAAGTTTGATGTGTTTTTGCGGAACAACACGAAGGTTGTTCCCTACGAATCGTAGGGTGACCTGTGTTCGCCCGCATAAGTTGATATGATTTTACGGAACGGTCAAGACCGTTCCCTACGCGCGCAGTACATTTTGTGCGTAGGGGCGGATGAGATTTCCCTGTTAGGGGAAATGTCGCGTAGTGACAAAGGGGTAATGGCGTAGCCGTAACTTTATCCGCCCGCGGACGGGTGAGAGCACCTGTCTTTACAAGCCTTTCCCTTTTACATCCGTTATTCATTATGCATTTCTTTTATCACCCTTGCGTATACCACAAAAATCCCTCCCCGTTTTGTGGGGAGGGAGCGTTTTTCTTTATATAGCACTTATATATATGCACGATTATTCGTGTGTCGCGTTGTTCACCAAATTTTGCATTTCGCTTTGTGAAAATACATATTTATGATTACAGAAATTGCAAATGACCTCGGTTTCAGGGTCTTCTGCCATTTCCGAAAGCGCCTGTTTGCCCGTGGACAAAAGCGCGCGCTCCATTCGCTCGCGTGAGCAGGTGCAGCGGTAGCAGACTTGGGCTGTGTCGAGCACCTCTAAGGTGAATTCCGGCAAAACCGCACGACAAATCGCTTCGGGGGTCAACCCTTCAAACAGCATCGTTGTAACGGGCTTAATGTTTTCCAACCCGCGTTCGATTTTGTCAATCGTTTCGTCGGTCGCCGTGGGCAAAAGTTGGATTAAAAATCCGCCTGCATTTAAAATGCCCTCGGTTTCTTTATCACACAGCACGCCCAAACCGCACACCGACGGCGTTTGTTCGCTGGCGGCGTAATACGCGGTAATATCCTCGGCGATTTCGCCCGTGGCAAGCGGCACTTGCCCGATATACGGCTCACGAAGCCCCAAATCCTTCATCACCGTCAGCGTGCCGTTTTTGCCGACCGCGCCCGAAACATCTAATTTCCCCAATGCGTTTAACGGCAGTTCTACATCATTTCGCCCCGCGCAGCCGCGCACATTGCCGCAGCTGTCGGAAACCACCGTTAAAGGCGAAACAGGACCGTCCGCGCTGATTTTTAAAGTTAAGCTGTCTCGTTCCCCCTTGAGCATACTGCCCATCAGCGAAGCGGCGGTCAACAGCCTGCCCAATGCCGCCGAAACAACCTTTTTCGTGCCGTGCAAGCGTTGCATTTCGCGCACGGTCTCGGTGGTGTCTGCGCAAATCACGCAAAGCGTACCGTCCGTATCCATCATTCTAACCAAATTCGGCATAATTGTCACTCCTTTCTTACCGCATATACGGCGCGTTCACTCGTGTCGGTCAGCGGATTTTCCGTGTACCCGTCAAACACGCCGAGCACCGTAAAGCCTGCATTTTTGAGCATTTCCTCCCATTCTGCACCTGAATAAGCACATTCCGAGAATTGCTCGCTTTCGCGTTCATAAATCGGCTCGTCGTCGCTTGCAGGGATAAAAAAGTCGAGCGAAATATCCACGGTTTTTTCGTCGGGTTGCAATTCATTTTGCCACACGCAGTAGACCGCGTCGGTATCATATACAAAAGTATTGTTCCCCAAAATCTCGCGGTGCTTGTAAAGGGTATTCGTGTCAAAAAGCAATATCCCGCCCGGATTTAAAAACAATGCTACGCGCCGAAGCGTTTCTTCCACCGCGGCGCGCGACGGCAAATGGTTGAGTGCGTCGAGCGTGCAGACCGCCGCGTCTACCGTGCCGTACAAATCCAACCGCGTCATATCCTGACATAAAAATAAAATGTTTTGCCTCGCCGCGAAGGCTTTTTCCTGTGCAACAGCGAGCATATCGGGCGAGATATCCGCACCGATGACCTCAAATCCCGCTTCGGAGAGCCGCACCGACAGTGTGCCGGTACCACAGCCCAAATCAAGCAAAAGCCCTCTGTCAAGCCCGTAACACTTCAACAGAGAGCAAATGGATTTTGACATCGCGGTATAATCGACATTGTCGGTCAATATATCGTAAAAATCGGCAAAGACTTCGTAACTCATTGCGCGTCCTTTTTGCGCGCCGCGACGCGGTCAAACAGCTTTTCATAGCCGTTGCACCCAAACTGTAAAGAGCGGTTGACGCGGCTGATGGTCGCGGTGGACGCACCCGTTTCCTTTACGATGTCGGAGTATACGCGTTTTTCCGAAAGCATTTTCGCCACGACAATGCGCTGAGAAATCGCCTGCAATTCGTTGACGGTGCACAAATCCTCAAAAAAATCATAGCATTCGTCCATCGATTGCAGAGAAAGAATACAGTCGAACAAAAAATCCATATTGTCACTTTTAATTTTGCTGTTTGCCATTTTGCTTGAAACCTCCCGCACAAAGCGAAATTGGATATTCCTTTTTTCACATTTTAGCACACTAAACTTGAAAAGTAAACAGCCAAAAACGCGAAAATGTGGGTGGAATTTTAGGAAAACACAAGATATAGTATTTTACATAGAAACAGAAATTTTTCTGAAAAAAATTCTGAATTTTTTTCATTTTTCGGTTGACACGGCGGCGGTTTTGTGATATTCTAATTCAGCCGTCAAAATCACGGCGGCAGTTCGGGAGCATAGCTCAGCTGGGAGAGCATCTGCCTTACAAGCAGAGGGTCACAGGTTCGAGCCCTGTTGTTCCCACCAATGGCCCGGTAGTTCAGCTGGTTAGAACGCTAGCCTGTCACGCTAGAGGTCGACGGTTCGATCCCGTTCCGGGTCGCCACATTTGCCTCTGTAGCTCAGTTGGTAGAGCAGGGGACTGAAAATCCCCGTGTCATTG
>JBJEPR010000184.1:0-2333 GCA_051881335.1 Candidatus Fimenecus sp.
CAAGAAAAACGGCACTGCAAAATGCAGTACCGTTCGATACATTTGTATTCCAATCAGGCTTTGACCGCTGTGACAGGCGTTGCCGCCTTTTTGTCATCGTGCGCATACAAAAGCTTCAAAATAATCGGCGTAATAATCGACGAAATCAAAATGAGCAAAATGACGGGCGTAAAATATGCCGACGAAATAATCCCACAGGAAAGCCCTTTTTGCGCGACAATCAGCGCAACCTCGCCACGCGTCATCATACCGACGCCGATTTTGAGAGAATCGTTCCATTTGAAGCGGCACGCCTTTGCCATAAGCGAACAGCCGATAATTTTACACAGCAGCGCAACCAATACGAAGCCGACGGCAAACAATATAATTTCGCCCGAGATTTTGTCGAGCGTGGTTTTTAAGCCGATACTCGCAAAAAACACAGGCCCGAACAGCATATAGGAGCTGATGTCCATTTTTTCGGCAATGTAGTCGGAATCGTGAATACTGCAAAGGATAATCCCCGCAACATACGCACCCGTAATGTCGGCAATACCGAAAAAGCGTTCCGCGACAAACGCCATACCGAAGCAAAGCGCCAACCCCGCAATCGGAATACGGCGTGTATGCGGCCAGCGCTTGTCGCACCAGCGAAATACAAAGTAGCAAACAAAACCGAATCCCAAAGCAAATAGGAAAAATAACCCTGTTTTTAAAAGCACCGTAGCGGGTTTCACATCGCCGCCGTTTAAGCCGACCACAAAGGTCAAAACGATAATGCCGATGACATCGTCGATAATTGCGGCGCTCAAAATCGTGGTACCGACTTCAGTCGAGAGTTTTCCGAGTTCCTTCAAGGTTTGCACGGTAATGCTTACCGAAGTTGCGGTCATAATCACACCGATAAACACCGCACGGTAAAACTCGGGCGAGCCGAACGGCGAAAAGCCGTAAATCACCATATATAAAAGCGTACCGCCGACAAGCGGGATAAACACGCCCGCACAGGCTATGGCAAAGGCTTTTAAGCCCGTACGCAATAAATCGTGCAAATCGGTTTGCAGTCCTGCCGAAAACATCAACAACACCACGCCGATTTCCGCAAGCTGTGCCAGGAAATCGCTTTGGTCCACAAGACCTAAAACGCTCGGTCCGATGACAACGCCCGCGATAATTTCGCCGACCACCTGCGGTGCTTTGAGCTTGCGCGCGGCAATACCGAACAGCTTTGCCGCCACAATAATGATACACAGTGATTTGAATATGGTATAGGCTTGCATACAGAAAATTCGCTTCCCCTTTTTCATTTCCGCACGCTATTATACGCCCCTATTTTTTGTTTTGCAAACAAAAAAACAGAAACCTCTGTTTTGAACAAACTAAGGTTTCTGTGTTGGATTCTTTTGGTGAAAAAAAGCGAAAAACCGCACAATCAGCCGCGTACGCCGTCTGTATAGCCTAAGGGAAGCGTCAAAAACACGCCGGTATTTGCCTTTTGCAGTCCGCCGGTGACATCTGTTACAATGTTATGCGTTTTTTCAATATTTTCCGCAGACATTGCCGCAAGGAGCAATTTATTGGTATCCGCATCGGGGTTTAAATATTGGCGCAAAGAACTGAACACAGGGGGTTTTTCCAATTCACTGCCCGCAACCGCCTGTAAAACGCCTTTGCAATCCAGCAATGTGCCGCCGCGAATGCCCGCCTCCATCATTTTGACGAGGATTTCATCCATTTGCTGTGCATCGTGTATAATCAAAATTAAAAGCTCCATACCTTGCCTCCGAAAGAAGTTTATGCTATTATTTTACACAAATCACGAAAAAATGCAATATACCCGAAAAAGAAAGGCGGTGTTTTCGTGGCAAGGCGTTTGGAATACAAGATTGAAAGCCGTTCGGACGGCAAAAAAATCAAAGATTTCTTAAAGCACGAGGTCGGCATTTCGCACCGTATGCTGTGTATTTTGAAACGCGAGCCTGAAGGCATTACCCGAAACGGCACACACGCACGGGCGATTGACAGCTTACACACAGGCGATTTGCTTGTTTTACAGTTGCCCGACGACGAGCAAACGAGCGTCAGCACGCCCACAAAAATGCCGCTTCAAATCGTATACGAGGACGCGGACATTTTGGTGCTCAAAAAGCCCGCAGGGCTTGCGATGCACGAAACGCACAACCACCAAGGCGACGCACTGTCAAACGCGGTTGCATATTATTTGGAAACGCGCGGCGAGACGGCAGTCTTTCGCGCGGTCGGGCGGCTCGACAAAGGCACCTCGGGGCTTGTAGTGTGTGCAAAAAATAAATATGCCGCCTGCCGATTGGCGGGCAAAATCGAAAAGACCTATT
>JBJEPR010000185.1:0-2307 GCA_051881335.1 Candidatus Fimenecus sp.
ACCTCTTTGCCGCAGTGTTAAAAGGTGCAGGCGCAGAAATTTCGAAGCCTGCGCTGTACGATATGCTCTATGAAGCGGCATTGTCGGCAGATGAAAATTGCGGTAATCTTTTGTCCTATAACTATTACGCGGGCGAGCCTGTAACCGGTTTACAAGACGGCAGACCGCTGTTTGTCCGTGCGGCGGACAGTGCATTTACGCTTCCGAACTTTATGTGTAGCTTGCTTTGCAGTACGCTTGCTACCTTGCGCATCGGTATGGATATTCTGTTTGAAAAAGAGCACCTAACGCTTTCCAAGCTATACGGACACGGCGGGCTTTACAAAACACCCAAAGTCGGTCAGCGCCTGACGGCGGCGGCATTGCATACTCCGGTTGCGGTGATGGAAACCGCGGGCGAGGGCGGTGCGTGGGGCGCGGCGCTTTTGGCGCAGTATATGCACACAAATACCGACGAAACACTCGAAGCGTTTTTGGAGAACAAGGTTTTTGCAGGCGCACGCGGGCAATGTGAGGAGCCGATTGCGGCAGAAGTGACACGCTTTAATCACTTTTTAGCACGCTACAAGGCGGGTCTTGCCATCGAACAAGCCGCCGTCGAAAATTTTTAAAAAGAACTTTGTCATTCTGCGCGTAGCGAAGAATTTCAATTTACAACGAGGTGTAAAATATGCAGTTAAAAGACTATGAATTTTGGTTTGTGGTGGGTAGTCAGTTTCTCTATGGCCTCGAAGTGCTCGAAACCGTTGCACAGCGTGCGCAGGAAATGGCGGATGAATTGAACAAATCCCCGTTACTTCCCTGCAAAATCGTGTATAAGGTCACCGCAAAAACCAATCAAGAGATTACCGATGTTGTAAGAGAGGCGAATTATGACAAAAAATGCGCAGGTATCATCACCTGGTGTCATACTTTCAGCCCCTCGAAAATGTGGATTAACGGCTTTGTGGATTTGCAAAAGCCCTATTGCCACCTTGCTACACAGTACAACCGCGAAATTCCCAACGATGAAATTGATATGGACTTTATGAACCTCAATCAGGCGGCGCACGGCGACCGTGAGCACGGCTTTATTGCGGCAAGACTTCGTATGCCCCGCAAGGTGATTGCAGGCCATTGGCAGGAGGAAAGCGTCCGTGAACGCTTAGGCAGTTGGATGCGCGCGGCGGTGGGCGTTGCCGTCAGCCGCGAACTGAAAGTAATGCGCTTTGGTGACAATATGCGTGAGGTTGCCGTCACCGAGGGCGACAAGGTCGAGGTGCAGGCAAAATTGGGCTGGCAGGTCAATACCTGGGCAGTCGGTGACCTTGTGAAAGAAATGGAAAAGGTCACAGAAACCGAAATTGACGAATTGATGGCGGTTTATACTGAAAATTATGAGGTTGCAACCGACAATATCGACGCCATTCGCTATCAGGCAAAGGAAGAAATCGCCATTCGCAAAATGATGGACAGAGAGGGCTGTAAAGCGTTTTCCAACACCTTCCAAGACCTGTACGGTATGGAGCAACTCCCCGGGCTTGCAAGCCAGCACTTAATGGCAGAGGGCTACGGTTACGGCGGCGAGGGCGACTGGAAAGTCGCCGCGATGACCGCTATCCTCAAAGCCATGAGCGAAGGGCAAAACGGCGGCACGGGCTTTATGGAGGATTATACCTATCACCTTGTTGAGGGTGAAAAATACAGTCTCGGCGCGCATATGTTGGAGGTTTGCCCCACATTTGCGGCAGGCAAACCCCGCATTGAAACCCATCACCTCGGCATCGGTATGAACGAAAAAGACCCCGCAAGACTTGTGTTTGAGGGGAAAGCAGGCAGTGCAATTGTGGTAAGCCTTGTGGATATGGGCGGCAGACTGCGCCTGATTTGTCAGGATATTGAGTGTGTAAAGCCCATTATGGATATGCCAAATCTCCCTGTGGCAAGAGTGATGTGGAAAGCACTCCCGAGCCTTGAAACGGGGCTTGAATGCTGGATTACCGCCGGTGGCGCGCACCATACGGTGCTCAGTTACGATGTCACCGCCGAGCAGATGCGCGACTGGGCGCGTATGATGGATATTGAGTATGTCCATATCGGAAAAGACACCACGGTGGAAAGTCTTGAAAAAGATTTGTTCTTAGCCGATCTTGCGTGGAAACTGAAATGAGGAAAACCGAATGTTAGAAGCATTAAAACAGGTAGTGTTTGAAGCAAATTTGCTGTTGCCGAAGCACAATTTAGTGACATTCACTTGGGGCAATGTGTCGGGTATAGACCGCGAACAGGGCTTAATGGTGATTAAACCCTCAGGCGTGGAATATGACA
>JBJEPR010000186.1:0-10376 GCA_051881335.1 Candidatus Fimenecus sp.
CGGCTTTGTAAGCGTTTGCCGATTTGCGATTTAATAATTACGGAAAAACAATCAATTTCTTGCAGAGCCTTATCCAACTTCACAGCGCCGATTTCTATAATTTCATTCATAAATCCGCCGAGCTTTTTACAGTACGCGGTATTCCATTCCATATCCATCACGATATAGTTCATACAGGGGCTTCTCTCCTCAAAAAAATTGGGCTGTTCAAAAAGAACGACCCAATTTTGACTTTTATGTGCGACAACAGGTACCTACTCCACAGACGAAATCAACTATCCGAATCATTTTTTTTCTCCACGGAAGGCGTTTGTTCCTCTTGCAATTCTACACTGCCGGTTTTCACATTTCCGGACATTACGATAATCTCCGGTTGTTCTTCTTCCTTTTTCTTTTTTCGTGCAAGCTGTGCTTCCTTCTTTTTGCGGTTGTGTTCTGCTTGCTTTAAGGCGATTTCCGCCGCTTTTTCTTTCGCCTGTTCCTCACCGATTTGCATTTTTCCGCTTAAACGCAGCAAAAATGAACTGATATCTGCCGGAGAAATATAAATATACTCCTCAATTGTTTCCGTGTCCTGCTTTCGGTGCTTAATTTGCTTTTGATAGCCAACTGCAATGCGGTTCATCGAGAGCGCAACGATTTTTTTATGTTTGGCTTCAAAATCTCCGTCCTCTACGGAAATAATATCCCCATACGGGATTTTAAATACTCGAAACGGCCAGTCACGGATATATAAGTATTCCTCCCGCACCTCATAACAGGTTGCAAACGGCATCGGTAAAATCAGTGCGGCGTCCACAATCAGCAAAAAGATGCCGAAACGCAAGCCGACCTTCGTGTCTGCAAAAATCGGTGAGGTCAACAAAAGCAAAATAACAATATGAAACACAACCAAAAAAATCACTAGAAACAAGTTGACACCGGATTTAAATTTTGTCTGCATAGAATAATCAGCTCCCGTTTTTCAAACCATAACCACGGTGAAGAAAATGAAAAAAACCAGTTTAACGCTTTTGGGTGTGTTGGTTGGCATCATCAACATACTTTTGGGCGCGGGCGGCGGCATACTTGCCGTGCCGATTTTGAAAAAATGCGGATGTGACCAAAAGCAGGCGCAGGCAAACGCTGTAGCCGTCATTTTACCCCTAACGATATTTAGTTTTATTATATACGCAAAGCAGGATTATGTCAATTTTTTTCAACGAATTTGGATAATCCCCTTTGCCGCTGTCGGTGCGGTACTCGGCACTTTGGTGTTTAAAAAACTGTCATCAAACACATTGCGCAAAGTTTTTGCGGTGTTTATGATTTGGGCGGGAGCGCGAATGCTGTGGAATCTGTAAATTTTTTAGATGCGGTTGCACTGATTGTATCCGCTGTGGTCGGTGCAATGGGGCTCGGCGGCGGCAGTGTGCTAATCTTGTATTTAACGATGGTACGCCATCTTCCGCAACTTGTTTCGCAAGGCATAAATTTGCTCTTTTTTATCCCCTGTGCCGTGACGGCTGTTCTGATTTATGCCAAACAAAAAATGATACTGTGGAAGCTTGTATTGCCTTTGGTACTCGGCGGCAGTATCGGCGTCGCGGTCGGTACTATATTACTCAAAAATTTAGATACAAAATATATTTCTATACTGTTTGCGGGATTTTTGCTTGCTGTGGGGACATACACTCTGTTTTCCAAAGAGAAAAAAGTATAATTTCTGTTGTTTTGTCCGTGGGTTTATGCTAAAATAAATAAAAATGCAGTTTAACTGCCTTTGGGGGATTCTTCGATGGACAAACGGACGAAAACACGATTAACCGCCGTGTTTATTGCCGCTGTCGGCATTGCCGCCGGTATCGGTGCGACTGTCGGCGGCTTGTATGCGTTTAACCGACCGAAAACCACCTTTGATTTTTCACAAAAGACCGGAGAAATCTCAAACGGTGCTTCCGGCTTTTTATATGGTTTTGCAGAACCGGACATTCCAACAAAGGAAATGGCGGAAAGCATAGGCGTTTCCACCCTCTCTACTAAAGCACTCGGCGGATTACAGCATCCAATCGGTGATGTTGACCAAGTCGCAGACACCTTCTTTGCGGCCGGTGGTAAAGAAATCATTGTCTACACACAAGATATGTATGACACTTGGTATTACCAATTTGACTCCTTAGAACAGTATCACGAGCGTGTAAAACAAACCGTGACCGAAACCGCACAAAAAGCGTATGCCGATAAGGTTGTATACTGCATATACAATGAAATGGACAACGGGCAGTGGTACGGTGATTTTAAAGAATACGAAAACCGTTTGAAAACCTATGCGGTCTGGAAAGCAACCTATACACTTGTGCGTTCCATTGATGCCGACGCCAAAATCGGCGGTCCGGGATACTGCAACTACAAGTCGGAATACATAAAAGAATTTTTGGAATATTGCAAAGCAGAAAATTGTCTGCCGGATACGATGATTTGGCACGAGTTGGGCACAAGCTCCCTATATATGTGGGAAGAGCATTTTGCGGATTATGATGCGCTTTGCCAAGAACTGGGTATCGAAAAAATGCCCGTATGCATTACAGAATACGGGTTGATGTCAACCAACGGCATTCCCGGGGAGTCCGTCAAGTGGATTTCCAGGATTGAGAGCGTCAAATGCGAGGGCTGTGTTGCCTATTGGCGGCTTGCGAACAACCTTTCGGATGTGGCGGCGGATGATACCACACCGAACAGCAACTGGTGGGCGTATTTTTGGTACAACACAATGTCCGGTGAAACCGTGCAAAGCACCGCAGAAGACCTTTTCCAAAGCAATATGGGCAAGTTTTTAACCCGCCAGTCGAAAACATTAAAATATAAAGGATTTACGGGACTTTCGACCATTGATGAAGAAAAAGGCGAAATTCAAATTCTTGCCGGCGGCAGTAACCGAGATTCTACGATTATTTTGGAAAACTTAGATAAAACCGACAGCTTTAAAAATGCCGAAAAAGTGTATGTAACCGCAGAATATGTGGATTACAAAGGGCTTTCAGGCGAAGTGTCCGCGCCGAAAATCAAGTTTGCAAAGGTATATAACATAACAGACGGCAAGGTTCGTATGGATTTAGAGGATATTTTATATACGCAGTGCTATCATATTACCGTAACACCGTATTCGGAAAGTATGTCTGTTGTCTTGGAGAAAATTCCCGAAGCTGAAGTCCCGATGTGCCGCTATGAAGCGGAGAAAGCCAAACTGTTCGGGACGGCAAAAGCAGACAGCAATGTTGCATATGCCGCATCGGAATACACCTTGGTAAAAGCTAACAGTGCCGAGGCGAGCGGTGTGGAGTTTACCGTTGAAGTACCGAAAGACGGCGGATATTCGCTGGATTTGGTATACGGTAACGGTGCGAATAATATACAGTATAACGAAGACGGTGCACAGGCTGATAAGGGCGAGCGCACCGATATAGAATTGCTCGTATCGGTGGACGGTGAAGAGACAGAAAACTATTTGCCCCTTTCCTCCACATTAAAAGATGATTTCACCAATGTTATCAACTATACAGTAGATTTAAAACAAGGCAAGCACACCATTCGGTTCACCTTACCGGAAAATAAGGAATTCCAACAAACGGTTTCGTTCGACTTTTTAGATGTGACACCGCAAACCGATACGGACAGAAATACTGCCTATTTAGGCTTTACCCCCTACTGTGTGCAAAATGTTGCAAAATCCGACGAAAACAACACGGCTTTTTGGGCTTTGCCGGATGCAAATGGGTACTATGCTGTACAGATTATAAGCAAAACTGCACCCACTGCACTTACGGTGAACGGTATACGGATAGATACCGTATCTTTTACTTCCATAGATACCGGCACCTATCGCTGTATACTCTATTTGCGGCACGGGCTAAACAGTCTTTCCGTAAATGTCGGCAACGCGGCTGTCACAAATGTCACTTGGTATGATGCGGGTCAAAATGACAATACAGCGGATTATTTTTCAGAAGATTTTACCCTTTCCGGCAGTGCAAAATTGGAAGACCTTGCCGTGAAAACGATGACCGCAATGCTCAGTTCACAGATAAACGTCTATATTGACGGCGTCAGCTCCGACACAGACGGTGCCGCAACCGTAACCTACACTGCGCCGCAGGCAGGATATTATCAATTCACATTCACTTACGCCAACAACGAAGAAGGCGGCGCGCACGACTATAATGTGGATTTGGTGGAGCGTTATATCACCCTAACCGTTAACGGTGAACACCGCGGGAACTATTACTTCCGCAATACCTACAGTTGGGAAACCTGGAAAACCAAGGTCATTACCGTATATCTCGAAGCAGGTGAAAACACGATCACTTTCTCAAATGACGGTAGTTATACATTTAACGGGAAAACTGCTTTTGCACCGCGTATTACCAAACTGTCGGTTTCCCCGATTACTGTTTCTGAAAGATAAAGGAGAAAAGAAAATGGCTTACGAAAAACTGTTTACACCGGGCAAAATCGGCAATGTGGAAATCAAAAACCGTGTGGTGATGCCCCCTATGATGCTCGGCTTCGGGCAATTTGACGGTACGCCCACGGAAACTATGATGAATTATTACGAGGAACGCGCCATCGGCGGTGCGGGCTTGATTGTAACGGAAATTACCCGTGTCAACGACTTCAGCGGCGCGTCGGCGTTTGCACAGCTAGCTATCAGCCACGATTACCACATCGCCCCCTTAAAAGAAATGACTGACCGCGTACACCGTCACGGTACAAAAATCTTTATTCAGCTCCAACACCCGGGGCGGCAAAATCTCGGGCTGATTATGGGCACTGTACCTGTGTCGATTGCTATGCACCGTTTGATTGGAAACTGCTATGACAATCTGTTTTATAAAGTGGCACCTATGGGCAAAAAGCTGATGGAAAAGGATTGGGTGTTAAAAACCTCCTCCCCCTCTGCCTGTGAACGCGCCTATTCTGCGGAAAGCTTAAACCGTGAAATGTCCATCAAGGAAGTGCGTAAAATCATTCAACAGTTTATTGACGGTGCTGTTCGTGCCAAAAAAGCCGGTGCGGACGGTGTAGAACTGCACGCTGCGCATGGGTATTTAATTCAACAGTTTTTAAGTCCCTATACGAACCGTCGCACCGATTGCTACGGCGGCAGCTTTGAAAACCGTATGCGTTTTCTTTCCGAAATTCTCACAGGTATTAAGTCTGCCTGCGGCAAAGATTTCCCTGTCATTGTACGCCTGTCTGTTGACGAATGCTACAAAGAAATCGGCAAACCCGGTGTCGGCTATACGCTTGAGGATGGCGTAAAAATGGCAAAAGAAATTGAAAGGCTGGGCGCAGACGCCATTGATGTTTCTTCAGCAGGCTACGATACATACAATTACTGGTTGGAGCCGACCTCGTTCGAGCCGGGTTGGCGCAAATATATGGCGGCGGCAGTCAAAAAAGCAGTTTCCATTCCTGTGCTTGCCGCAAACTTAATCCGTTCCCCCGAGCAGGCAGAAGAACAGCTTGCGGAAGGCATTCAGGACTTTATTTGCCTCGGCAGGCCGCATATTGCAGACCCGCATTGGGCAAACAAAGCAAAAGCCGGAAAAGCAAATGAAATCAAGCGCTGTATTTGCTGTCTATATTGTATGGAGAGTATGCAACACAATGCATATGCAGGTGAACACGCAAATTGCTCCGTAAACCCAAAGTTAGGGCACGAAAAAGAATTATTGTCCCGTGACGGCAAAGGGCGAACCGTTGTCATTGTCGGCGCAGGTCCTGCCGGGCTTTCTGCGGCGGAAACCTTAGGTAAGCGCGGCTTTAAACCGATTGTTTTGGAAAAACAATCCGAAGCCGGCGGGCAACTACAGCTTGCCAATAAACCACCGTTAAAAGATAAAATCAACTGGTGCATTGAAGATTTGGTAACAGCCGCCGTGCATAACGGCGCTGAAATTCGGTATAATACTGAGGCTACACCCGAATTGATTGCTTCTCTTTCCCCGTATGCCGTAATCATTGCCACAGGTGCTTCGTCTGTGAAACCTCGCTCTATTCCGGGTGTTGATTTACCGAATGTTTGCACAACCACTGAAATTTTAGATGGCACAATCCATCTTACAAAACGGAAGGTTGCTGTTATCGGCTCCGGTATGACAGGACTGGAAACCGCCGAACTGCTTTGCGAGCAAGTCAACCGTGTCACTGTTGTGGAAATGGCAGATACCATAGCACCCGGCACTTGGATGCAGCATATTGATGACTGTATGCCGCGTCTTCAGGCGGCGGGCACGGAATTCTTGCCTGCGCACAAATTATGTGCAATTCACGACGATTGCATAGAATTGCAAGACACAAAAACACAGCAAACGAAAAAATTAGATACCAGCTTTGTAGTACTTTCTTTGGGCGTTCGCTCGGATAATGCTTTGTATACGCTTATGAAGAGCCGTTATAAACGGATTTATTGCATCGGCGATGCGGGAAAAACCGGTAGAATTGCGGATGCAACTGCCCAAGGGTATCGCATCGCACGGGATTTGGAATAATGGGGCAACAGGATAAAAACAGAATACGATTTTGGTTTTTCACAATATTTTATTGCGAAATGACAGTCGCTGATTTGGGATTGACTTACCTTGCCACACCGGATTTGAAAATGGAGGGCAATCCGTTGGTTACGGAGTATTCCCTCGGCTGGGGCGCACTGCTCACTGTGAATGTTTTAACTCTGGTTTTCTATATTTTAATGGCTTGGTATGCGTTTTATCGATACCAACCGCGGCTGTCATTAGAAACCGAAAGTATGAAACGCTATCTTTCGGATATTACTTATGACGACCCGACAGTCGGTAAATTCGGTATGTTGCGCCCGCCGAAGCATTGGGCGCCGCAAATTGCCTGTTTATGTTACAGCGTTGTCGCCGCGCTCCCCTTTGCACGCAGTATTATCGTTGCAGAATGGATACTCTTATATACAGATGCTTACGCCCCTCGATTTTTCCGTATCGTCTCGTATTTCCCACTCGGTCGAATTGACTTTTTTGTGGCAGTATTTTTGGCTTGGATTTTGAGTTCCGTTTGGATTTACCGCGAGTTTCGGGAGAATAAAAAACAGGTTTCTTTTATAAAATCGGCAAATCGTTAAATTCTTAACAAAAAGAGTTGCACGATTTGCCGATTTTTTTGTCTTTTTTCCAAAAATTCACAACTTATGTTTTTTGTATTGAATTAAAAAACTATATATTGTATAATTCATATTAAACTGGAGAAAATTTGGGTTTTATATTTTACCCAATTCAAAATGTTTGGAGGAACTGACTATGAAAGTCCAATTTACCGAAACTGCTTTGCGTGACGCAAACCAATCTCTGATTGCTACGCGTCTGCCTTACGAGCGCTTTGAAGGCATCTTAGAAACTATGAACAAAGCAGGTTATTATTCGTTGGAGTGCTGGGGCGGCGCTACCTTTGACTCCTGCCTGCGGTATTTAAACGAAGACCCTTGGGAGCGTTTGCGTAAAATTCGCGCAAAATGCCCTGATACCAAACTGCAAATGCTTTTACGCGGGCAAAATTTGCTCGGCTACAAGCATTACCCCGATGATGTTGTCAGAATGTTCGTCAAAAAGTCCGTCGAAAACGGTATTGACATTATTCGTATTTTTGACGCGCTCAACGATGTGCGCAACATTGAAGTTGCTGTTGATGAAACCATTAAAAACGGTGCAATCGCTTCCGGTGCCATCAGTTACACAAAAAGCCCCATTCACAATCTGGACTCTTATGTAAAGCTTGCCAAGGATATGGAGAATATGGGTTGTCAGTCCATCTGCATTAAAGATATGGCAGGTATTATGGGTCCGCAGGAAGCATATGACACCATCAAAGCGCTGAAAGAAAATGTGAAGGTGCCGATTATCCTCCACACGCATTCCACTACCGGGCTTGGTATGCTGACCTTGCAAAAGGCAGTCGAAGCCGGTTGCGACATTATTGATACTGCAATCTCCTCCTTCTCCGGCGGCACTTCACAAGCACCGACAGAAACTATGGCATACGCCCTGAAACAAGAGGGTTATGAAGTTGATTTGGATATGGATGTTCTTAAAGAAATCAACGATTTCTTTAAGCCGATTAAAGACGAATTCTTAAAGAGTGGGCAGTTAAATCCGGTTGTCCTCTCCACAGATACCGACGCACTCAATTATCAAGTCCCCGGCGGTATGCTTTCCAATCTTGTGGCGCAGTTAACCGCACAAAATAAAATGGACAAGTTCCCCGAAGTACTTGCTGAAACTCCGAGAGTGCGTAAAGACCTCGGTTACCCGCCGTTGGTTACGCCTATGAGCCAGATGGTTGGCGTGCAGGCTACGGCGAATGTGCTGGCAGGTGAACGCTATAAAAACATTTCCAAAGAAGTAAAGGCGTATATCCGCGGCGAATACGGCAAAGCCCCCGGCGAAATCGACAAGGATTTGCAGAAAAAGGTGCTCGGCGATGAACAGCCCATCACCTGCCGTTTTGCGGATACTTTAGAGCCCGGCTTTGAAAAGGCAAAGGCTGAAATCGGCGAGAAAGCGCTCAGCGACGAAGATGTGCTTTCCTATATTGCATTCCCGACGCAAGCGGAGGCGTTCTTTGACAAGCGCGATGAACAAAAGAAAAACACCTTCACCTATGCCATTCAAAAAATTGATTAAGGAGTAGACGGATATGGATATTCTGCAACAACTGAAATACGAAGACGGCATTACAATCGGTGAAGCGCTGAATGTATCTGTCACGGGCTTTGTAGTCGTGTTGCTGATTCTTGCGTTGCTTGCCGTTTTGGTATTACTGCTTTCCAAAGCAGTTCGTGCTGTGGAAAGCAAAACCAAAAAGAAAGCAAGCCCTGCGCCGAAATCGGCAAAAACGGAAAGCGAGCCTACAAAAGCATCTGCCGCACCGACAGGCACGCCTCTGCCGGAGACTTGTTCTGCAGGGCAGTTAGACTTATACGATGTAGACGAAAAAACCGCCGCAGTCATTATGGCGATTGTCAGCCACGAAAGCGGCATACCGCTAAACCGTCTGCAATTCAAATCCATTAAAGCTATTGAAAAGTAAGGGGTAATCAAAATGAAATATATAGTGAGTTTAAACGGCAAAGATTATGAAGTCGAAGTTGACGAATTAAGCGAAGCCATTGTAACCAATGTTACACCCACCGCAGCACCTGCTGCCCCCGTCCCTGCGGCCGCACCCGCTCCTGCAGCAGCGCCCGTAGCCCCAGCCCCGGCGGCTCCTGCCGTCACCGGCACAGGCACACCGGTTGTAGCACCGATGCCCGGCACAATTTTAAGCGTCAATGTTTCAGAAGGACAATCCGTTTCTGCGGGCGATGTGCTCTTTGTGCTGGAAGCGATGAAAATGGAAAATGAAATTGTAGCACCCGTCAGCGGCACCGTAACCAAGGTGGCGGCAAGCAAGGGCAGTACCGTTGCAACTGACGCTGTTCTCGCCTTCGTCGGTTAAGGAGGCAGAAAAATGTCAGTTGTAAATGCACTTGTAGAAATTTTTCAGGAATCCGGCTTTCTTTCCTTGGAATGGCAAAACTGGGTAATGATTGCGGTTTCCTTTCTCCTTTTATATTTTGCCATTGTAAAAAAATATGAGCCGTTGCTGCTTTTGCCGATTGCGTTCGGTATGTTGCTCGTCAACATTTACCCTGCGATTATGTATGACCCGCTGATGTTGTCCTCGTATGAGGGCGAAGTTGTCGCAGGCGCGCATTGGTACGATACAGGCGTACTAAGGCTTATATACAGCGGCGTAAAATCCAGCATATTCCCCTGCTTAATCTTCCTTGCCATCGGCGCGATGACGGATTTCGGGCCGTTGCTTGCCAACCCCATCAGCCTTTTACTCGGCGCGGCGGCACAGCTTGGTATTTATGTTGCTTTTATGATTGCCATTCTCAGCGGCAATATTCCCGGTTTTGAGGGCTTTACCCCCCAAGAAGCGGCTTCTATTGCCATCATCGGCGGTGCGGACGGTCCTACGGCGATTTGGCTGACTTCACAGTTAGCGCCGCAGTTATTAGGTCCGATTGCCGTTGCGGCATATTCTTATATGGCGTTAATTCCTTTAATTCAACCGCCGATTATGCGTGCGCTGACCACCAAAAAAGAGCGCGAAATCAAAATGAGCCAGTTGCGCACGGTCAGCAAAGCGGAAAAAATCATTTTCCCGATTGTGGTTACCGTACTTTGCGTTTTAATTTTGCCGTCGGTCGCTCCCCTTCTCGGTATGCTGATGCTCGGCAACCTGTTTAAAGAAAGCGGCGTTACTGACCGTTTGAGTGATACCGCGCAAAACGCACTTTGCAATATCGTTACGATTTTGCTCGGCGT
>JBJEPR010000187.1:0-2287 GCA_051881335.1 Candidatus Fimenecus sp.
CAGGATCCCGACGGCGCATATGCGGCGGTTATTCCGAAGTTTTTAAAGCAGTTAATGCACGGCGAAACGCCTACCATCAACGGCGACGGCAAGCAAAGCCGCGATTTCACTTACATCGATAATGTTATTGAAGCCAACTTGAAAGCTTGTCTTGCCCCTCACGAGGCGGCAGGCGAGGCGTTCAATATCGCCTACGGCGGCAGAGAGTACCTCATTGACATTTACTATGGACTTACAAAAGCTTTGGGCGTTGATATCGAGCCGAATTTCGGTCCCGACCGTAAGGGGGATATCAAACACTCCAACGCGGATATTTCCAAGGCGAAACGACTTTTGGGGTATAACCCCGAATACAGTTTTGAGGACGGCATTAAACTTGCGATTGAATGGTATAAGGAGAATTTGTAACGCAAGCGTGTGTCCGTTATATATCGTATGTTTTTCGTTCATAAGTATTTGCGTATGGTTTACAAGCAGGAAATGCAAAAATCAGGAGTAGTTCTATGTGTGGTATTAACGGTTTCGCATTTTTTCAAAACAGCGAAAAAGACCGAAATGAAAAGTTAATCAACGAAATGAACGGGTGTATTTACCATCGCGGTCCCGATGATAACGGAAATTATGCGGATTCGCACACGGCAATCGGTATGACCAGACTGTCCATTATTGACCTTTCCACGGGTAAACAGCCGATTACCAATGAAGACGGCACGCTCAAAATCGTATTTAACGGCGAAATCTATAACTACCGTGATATTCGCAAAACACTTTTGGAAAAAGGGCATATTTTTCAGACCGAATCCGATACCGAGGTTGTTTTACACGCTTTTGAGGAATACGGCAAGGATTGCACAAAGGTACTGAAAGGTATGTTCGCATTTGCCATTTATAATTTAGTGGACGGTTCGTTGTTTCTTGCTCGTGACAGAATCGGTGAAAAGCCTCTATATTATACAAAAGCCGAAAATGCATTTATCTTTGCGTCGGAATTAAAGAGTATACTTGCGACCGACCTAATTGAAAAACAGATTAACAAAACTGCATTTGCACAGTATTTAATGCTGACATACATTCCTGCACCGCTGACAATATTGGAAAATGTTTACAAATTGCCTGCGGCACATTATATGACTGTTTTAGCAACGGGTGAAATTGAAACAGCGCAGTATTGGGATGTCGTTTACAATGAAAAAGATAAAATCACCGATTATGACGAGTGCAAGAGGATGCTTCGCAAGTCTTTATTTGATGCGGTAGAGCATTGTATGGTTTCCGATGTGCCGATAGGCGCATTTCTAAGCGGAGGGATTGACTCTACAATCATTACCGGTATTATGTCTTCGATTTCCGATGCGCCGGTAAACACATTTACAATTGGCTTTCGGGATAAAGATTACGATGAAAGCGACCGTGCTGCGTTGACGGCAAAACAGCACCGTACCAATCACCATGTCTATTATATTGACTATAAAAATATGCTGGATAATATTGACCGGTTGCTTGCCAATATGGACGAGCCGTTTGCCGACTCTTCGCTGATTCCGACCTACACGGTGTCACAACTTGCGCGGCAGGAGGTTAAAGTCGTTTTAACCGGTGACGCGGGCGATGAACTGTTTGCGGGATATGAAAAATATTTAATCGGCTATTACAGTGACTTATACAATAAATTGCCGCGGCTTATGCGCAAAGGGTTGATTGAGCCGGCGGTGCGTCTCCTGCCTGCCAACCATGCGTTGGCGCGCAAAGCAAATAAGGTGATTGAAAACAGCCGTGCGGATATTTTTACGCAACGCAGAAATTTAATGTGCCTCGGGGCAAAATACGATACCATAAACCGACTTTTGCGGTATGACAGCAGTGACGCTTTGGAGTTTATTCAAGCGTATTACGATCGGTATGCCGATTCTGCCTGTGAGGTGGATAGAACGCTTTACACCGATTTGAAGGTGGTTCTGGAAGGGGATATGCTTTTCAAAGTGGATAGAGCCAGTATGCTGGCATCTTTGGAAACCAGAGTGCCTGTATTGTATCCGGATGTTGTGGAATTGGCGGCAAAAATTCCTGCGAATTTTAAAATCAAAGCAGGAAATAAAAAGATTATTTTAAAGGATACATTCTCGGATTTAATCCCCGAAAAACTGTTGACGGCACCCAAAAAAGGGTTTTCCGTGCCGATGGCGGATTGGCTTAAACATGAATTGCGCGAGGAGCTTACGGCAGTTTTAGACCCGGCCGTTTTGGAAAAGCAGGGCTTGCTCAATCCCGATTATGTGCAGCTGCTTTT
>JBJEPR010000188.1:0-2271 GCA_051881335.1 Candidatus Fimenecus sp.
TTGATGCTGTTTGAGATCCTTCGCTTCGCTCAGGATGACAATTTACCCCTACAAACCCCAATTTCTCGAGGTGTTTCATTTTAAGTGTATTGCACTATACGAATAAAAGGACTTTGCACCTGCGAAGAGTTGTCAAAAATGATTGTCTGTTTTTGTTTTTAGCATTGACAGAACCTCCAAAATATGGTTTGCTATTCCTATACCCCAAAACTTGAAACCACGCGGGAGGAACCTTATGCAAATGATACACGCGGCCGATTTCGGCATCGCGCCGAACACGGAGATTACCGAAAAGCTTATAAAACTGTTTGCCCACGCGAAAATGACGGACGGCGAAAAGACCGTTTTATTTGACGCGGGCACTTATTATATAGACAGCGCAAAATGCGAACAAAAAATGCTGTATATGACGAACACCGTCGGCGACGCGGAGTTTGCAGACGGCGAAATACCGCATAAAAATGCCGTGCCGTTTTATTTGGAGGGGATTTCGGACCTCACCGTGGACGGCGGTGACGCGGTATTTGTCATCGACGGCAAGGTGACGAATATCGCTGTGGAAGACTGCAAAAACATCACGCTGAAAAATATGGAAATCCGCCACAGCCACCCCGATATGCACGAATTGCAGGTTTTGCGCCGCGGGCTGTTCCATATTGATTTTGCCCTGGACCGCGACACGCAGTACACGGTGGAAAACGGTAAGCTGTATTTTTATGGGCAGGATTACCGCGTCCGCGCAGACAAAAATGCCGTAAATGCTTGGTGGATTGGACTTATCCGCAAAGCGACGCCCGACAAAGTCAAGCGCGTGCATCACCCGCTGTTCGGCGTACGCAAAATCGAGGATTTGGGGAACGGCAAGGTGCGTGCCCACTTTTTGAACACCTCGCGCTTTAAACCGGGAGACTGCTTTTATGTGTATGATGTCCGCCGACAGTTTGCGGGGATTTTTGTCAACCGCACGGAAAATATTACCCTACAAAACATCAAACAGCGATTTAATTATTCGCTTGCACTCGTCGTACAGGACAGCGAAAATATCACCGTAGACCGCGTGGAATTCGCCCCCGAGCAGGGGAGCGCGCGCAAGCTCGCTTCTGTTGCCGATTTTATGCAGATTTGTATGTGCCGCGGCAAGGTGCGCGTGACGGACAGTGTTTTTGACGGTGCGGGCGACGACTGCTTAAATGTGCACGGTATACACTTTAAAATCACAAAAAAAGAGGGGAACACCCTGACCGTTCGCTTTATGCACCCGCAGTCGCACGGCTTTAATCCGTTGCGCGTTGGGGATACAGTTGCGTTTATCGACCCCGATACGCTTTTGGAGGCGGGGAAAACCGTGATTACGCAGTCCGAATTGCTCGATGAATACGAAATCCGTTTGCAGGTGGAAAATGCCCAAAAAGCCGAAGTCGGTGCCGCCGTGGAAGATGTCAGCGCGTGCCCCGATTTGGATTTTAAAAACAACACGATGACGCGCATTATTACACGCGGCTTGTTAATTACCACCCGCGGCAAGGTGCACATTGCCAACAATCATTTTGTCAGCACCACCATGAGTGGGATTTTGCTGTCGGACGACGCGAAAAGCTGGTATGAAAGCGGAATGTGCTGCGATGTGACCATACAGCAAAACACCTTTGATTACAGCGGCGGAACACCGATTTTAATTCTTCCCGAGAACCGCCGCCACGCAGGCGCGGTGCATAAAAACATCAAAATTCTCGGCAATACCTTCGGGAAGTATACAGGTGTTTGCATCAAAGCGAAATCCACCGACGGGATTTTGATACAGAAAAACCGTTTCCGCACGAAAAAGTATTTGCAAACAGAAAACTGCGCCGATGTGACGGCGCAGTAAGCGATAGTATTTTGTTTTTTAAAGCCGCGGGCATTTTTCGTCCGCGGTTATTTTTTGCCGATGCGGCAAACCAATTCATAGTGCTTTCCGTTTCGCGCAAACACGGGGATTTGGTCGAGCTTTGCTTTTACGGTAACGGTTTGCCCACCCTCGTACATTTTTCCGTCGATGGCACTTTGCCACTTTGCGCCTTTCGGCAAATAGACCGCTCTTTTGCGTGCAAATCTTTTGAAAATCGGTGCAACCAGCATATCGCCGCCGTATAAATATTCGTCGCAAATATCTTGGCACCTTTCGTCTTCGGGGAACTCATAAAACAGCGTGCGGATAATCGGGTCGCCCTGCTCGTGCGCCTCCTTAAACAACTGTTTTGTATAGGGGAGCAGCGCCTTGCGAATTTCAAT
>JBJEPR010000189.1:0-2262 GCA_051881335.1 Candidatus Fimenecus sp.
ATTTGTCATCCTGAGCGAAGCGAAGGATCGCCAATAGCAAAAAGTAAACCTTGCAGGCAACGAGATTCTTCGCCTGTCGCCACAGAATGACAAACGGGCGGCCGAGGTCGACCGCCCGATGGGGAATACAAATATAGAGGGGATATATAAATATAGTTGGGATATAAATATAATTTCACGCCTGCTTTTGCGTTTCGCTTTTGGCGGCGGCGCAACCGACGCATCCGCCGGGGCAGCCTGCCGCTTTGGCTTCCTCGGTGTCGCGGTAATACTGCGTGTGCGTGTCGCGGTGCGCGGTAGAAGTCCAAATGCGCTCCGCTTCGGGCGCCCAAGCCGCGGCAAAATCCGTACATTTGTTGCAAAGCGTGTCAACATCCTCCGCGTGCAATAAATCCGAAGAATGTGCGCCGCTTTCTTTCACCATTTTGCGTAAGTATTCAGGATTTTCCAGCATTGGGCAAGGACGCAGATGGTTGTCATTGAACGGCTGGTTGTGATAATACTGCATAAACAGCGGGGATTGCAGTGCCTCTTTCAAAGTGTGTGTGCGGATATTTGTGTCGGAATAGTGAATGAATACGCACGGCTCAATGTCGCCTGCGGAATTGATGTGGAAATAGTTTCTGCCGCCGGCAATGCACCCGCCGACATATTCCGCGTCGTTTTGGAAGTCCATCACGAAAATCGGTTTACCGGTTTTGGAATTGCGGACTTTCTTAAGCCATTTATACATAAATTCGCGCTGTTCGGGAGTGGGAATCAAATCCTTGTCCGCGTCGTGCCCGACAGGCATATAGTTGAAGCAAAGCGCATATTTTGCGCCCTTTTCGATAATCATATCGAGGAATTCGTCGCCGGTGACGGTTTCCAAATTTTTGCGTGTGTAGCACACGGAAACGCCGTATAGGCACTTGTTTTTTTGCAACAAATCCATTGCCGCAAGCGTTTTTTGATATGCGCCGTCGCCGCGCCGCCAGTCATTGGACGCCTCCGTGCCCTCCAAGCTTAAAGCCAGCCCGATGTTGCCGACCTCGTTCATCTCGTCGCAGAATTTTTGGTCTACGAGCGTGGCATTGGTGTAAATGACAAAGGCACAGTCCGAATTGTTGCGCGCGAGCGTAATAATGTCATCTTTGCGAATGAGCGGTTCGCCGCCCGTCAGCATATAGAAATGCGTACCCATTTCCTTGCCCTGCGACACAATCGACTGCATTTCTTCGTTCGTGAGGCTCTGCTTGTGGCCGTATTCCGCCGCCCAACAGCCCTTGCATTTTAAGTTGCAGGCGCTTGTCGGGTCAAACAAAATGATAAACGGTACATTGCAGTGCAGTTCCTCGCGCAGTGCGCGCACGGTTTTTGTGCCGTACAGCCCTGCGTCCACGCCCAAAGACATCAGCATTTGTTTCACCACATTCGGGTGCACATCGCGCAAAATCGACAGAGCAAACTGCGTCCAAATATTTTCGGGGTCTTTTGCCGCGGCTTTAATTTTTTCAAAATTCTCTTTGGGGAACAGCCCGCCGAAAATCCCGCCGACGCGGTCGGCCAGTTTTACAAGATTTTCCTGCGGATTTTTATAAATGTATTTCAGCGTTTGGTCCAAGGCGACCTCGATTGCCGCACGCTGTACCTTGTAGGACTTTGCCATATCCGGTTCCTCTTTTCTTTTTGTCGCACATTATGATACCACGAGTTAAACTTTTTGTAAACAATTGGTATGCGAATTTTCGCAGAATGTTGATTAGACAGTTTTTTTAACAGTTCCCCGAAGCGGCAAGATTATGCACACGGCATATTTTTGCCGTCCCCTACCCACCCTATACAATGCATTTCGTGTGTAGAGGTAGATTGCAAAAATGTAAATTTCCTGTGAAAATATGGAATTTTTAAAATAGTTATGGTAAACTATACATTTATAGTACACTTTTCCCGAAAAAAGGAGTTGTTTTTATGTCGGTGCAGCCCGAAATGCTTGAAATCGGCGATAAAATCCGTCTGTTGCGCGTGCGGACAGGTCCTGCAAAAACCACCTGTGTTTCGGTGGATTTGCTGATGCCGCTCGGCGTGCACACGGCGGAATATACAGTGCTCGCGTCATACTTGACGCATTGTACGGAAAAATTTCCGTCACTCAATTTGTTGAATGAACGCTTAGAGCTGTTGTACGGTGCAGAGCTGTCCTGCAACACATCCAAAGTCGGTGAGGGATTTCGCGTGAGCTTTCAGGCAATCTTCTTAAATGACCGTTACGCGCTCGACGGC
>JBJEPR010000190.1:0-10089 GCA_051881335.1 Candidatus Fimenecus sp.
ATGCCTTATGGCAGGTTTTGTAGCATTTCCGACCGTTATAATTTTCAATGGCGTGGGGCTCGCCGTTTTTCTTTCGTATCAGTGCCCCTGCTTTTACAAAATCTTGAAAGGACGGCGCATTGTCATAAGCGTCGTTAAAATTGATGTGTACGCTTATCACAGAATGATATTTTTTCGCTTCCTCGCTTAACCACTTGAAACTGTCATACGCCGTTTTGTCCTCGGGGCGTTTGAGCGCACGGTTTACCTCAAAAAAGTCGGGGTATTTGTCGTCGTGCCCGAGATATTGCCATCCGACAAGATAATAAATCTTTGTAATGCCCTGCGTAATGTTATCAATCTTTTTTATATATTCGAGCGCGTCGGCAAATGTCATAAGCACGCGGCTTTTACCTGTCTCTTTTTTATCGGGATGCGCCAGCCCCAATTTCATCACCATACAGCGAGAATAATCGTAATTGTATGTAAAGTGTTGTTCCATACGGATTTTCTCCTTTATAAAATCTTCTTTGAGTATAACACCCGAAAATACGCTTTCCTTTCAAAATCCTGCCTGAAAATTTAGAAAAACAATCATAAATATATCGCGTATAGAAACAAAGCAGATTTTCTAAAAAAAAGAGCATATTTTCTGAACTTTTTCGGACTGCTATGTAGTATAATAAATTTAATAAGTTTAATGGGGGACTGTGCCATGAAGAATAAAACAAAAATCATAAAAGGTTTGAAAATAACGGTGTGCATGGTTTGTATTGCCGTTTTACTGACTGCGGGTGTGCTGTTGTTCCCGTTAACAGGCAAAAAGCATACGCAGATTTGGAGCGCGGGGGACGATTTTGATATTTCCGCAATACAAACGGTCGAAAAAACGCGCGCGGATTTCAAAATTTTGCTGTTTACCGATACACAGCTGTGGTCAGACCTAACGGAAAACAAAAAATGTTACGAACAAATGGACGCGCTTGTCGAACAGACGAAGCCCGATTTAATTGTTCTGCCGGGCGACAATCTTTCCGCTTTTGCAAGCCGTTTTTCCATAAACAATTTTATAAAGCATATGGACAGCTATCAGATCCCGTGGGCGCCTGTGTTCGGCAATCACGACAGCGAAATCCCCACTACAAGCCGAAATTGGCAGGCGGATAAATATATGCAGTCAGAATACTGTTTGATGGAAAAAGGGCCGTCTAATTTGTACGGTTGCGGCAATTATGTTTTGAATATCACCGAAAACGGCGCGCCTGTGTATTCCCTGTTTCTGTTTGACAACGGCGAATACATAAAGTACGATAACGGCGAGAAAAAAGAAGTCTATATGGGTTACGAGCAGATTGCTTGGTACGAATGGAATGTGAAAGGCATTGCCACTGCGGCGGGCAGAACTGTGCCCTCTATGACCTTTTCCCATTTTGCACAGCCGGAATTTTGCGAAGCGGTGGAAAAACTCGGCGTGCAAAATGCAGACGGCAGTTACACGATACCCGAAGAATACGGCTTCGGAAAATGCGACTATCTTCCCTGTGCGGCGCCCGTTAATTCAGGGTTTATTGACACGGCAAAAGAACTCGGCTCTACCAAATATGTATTCTGCGGGCATGACCACGAAAACAATGCAAGCATTACCTATGACGGCATTACATATACCTATGGCTTAAAAACAGGACCGTCACCCGTGCCGTGGAATTTTGCAGAGGAAACCGGCGGTACGCTGATTACAATAAACGGCAATGCGGAAAATCAAACAGTCAACATTGAACAGATTGTGATAGGGTAACGGAGTTCCATATATGAACATACAGATTGTCGCAAAACCGCAACCGATACAAACGGGCAATTTTAACTACGGAAATATCGAAAGTCCTTACGGCGCTAATACGCAGTATTTCACAAAAAACGGCAAGCCTTACACGGTGATTGCGGGCGAATTGCACTTTTCAAGACTGCCGAAAGAACGGTGGAAAGAAACGCTTTTCAAAATGCGGGAATGCGGGCTCAACACCGTTTCCACCTATGTTTTTTGGAATTATCACGAAGAAATCAAGGGACAGTTTGATTTTTCGGGGAATAAGGATATTGCCGCATTTCTTGCAATCTGCAAAGAAATAAATATGCCTTGTATTTTGCGTATCGGTCCGTGGTGCCACGGTGAGGTAATCCGCGGCGGCTTCCCGAAACGCATTAACAAAATGGCAAAAAAGCGTTCCGATTATCCGCAGTATCTTGCCGAAGTGCGGGATTTTTGGACAGGACTATACAAAGAGGTCAAGCCGTTTTTAGACGGTGAAACGGTTATCGGCATACAACTTGAAAATGAATATACAGGCTCAACCGAGCATATCCGAACTTTGCGCAAAATCGCAGAAGAAATCGGCTTTAAAACCCCGTTTTTCACGATGACGGCGTGGCCTGCGGGCGTGCCCGACAACGATTTTCTGCCCACTATGGGCGGTTACCCCGACGCGCCGTGGACATACGGTAAAACCGCGCTCAAACCCAATAACCGCTTTGCCATAACGCCTGCTAAAACCGAGGGCGAAATCGGTGGGGATTTATTCAAAAGTAACGCAGAGCAAAAGGGCGCGTATGACGATGTACCCTATGCGTTTTGCGAAACAGGTCCCGGTAATCAGGTCACCCAGCACCGCCGACCGTATATCAGTGAAAAGGACGGCTATGGTGTGGGCTTTGCGAAATTTGCAAGCGGCGCAAATTGGCTCGGCTATTATATGTTTTGCGGCGGCGCTAACCCCAATGACCGCCTGATGCAGGAAAACCGCTTAACGGGCTACCCCAACAATTACCCGATTATCGACTACGATTTTCAGGCGCCTATCAGCCGTTACGGCGTCTGCCGCCCTAACGGTGACAGACTGCGGCTGATGCACTTGTTTATCAACGAATTTGACCGCGAAATCTGTACCAAGCAAGCGTATTTTCCAAAGTGGAAAAGCAACAATCCCAACGATATTTCTTTCATAAAATGTTCGGTCAGAGCGGACGAAACGGGGTGTGGGTATTTCTTCGTATCTACTTACGAAAAAGGCTTGCAATATCAGGATTTTAAAGATGTAAATGTGGAGTTTACAATCAATAACAGAACTATAAATCTCCCGAGTATAGATATAAAAGCAGGCACGATGTTTTTCTATCCTTTTAATATAAAACTCGGCTCGGTGCGGTTTGATTATATCCTTGCACAGCCTGTTGCAAAGACTGAAACGGACGGTAAAATCGTCTGCTACTTTGCCGAATGTGAGGGGATAGCGCCGAAATGTGCTGTCAACGGAAAAGAAATTCCCCTTGATTTTTCCGAAAGCGGCACGGATATTGACGATGTTAAAATCATCGTTATCCCTTACGAAAAAGCAAAGCAATTCCATTTTATAAACGGCAAAGCCTATTTTCTTGACGGTACGGTTTACCGTGACAACGGCAAAATCTACTGTGAGCAAGTAACCGATACCGACCTGAAACAGGAAATTACGCTCACGAAATGCAAAAAGCAAAAACTGCCGTACAATTACTATTTGTATTCCACGGGCAAACGCACCTATTACGAATTAAAACTGCCGAAGAATATTCTCAAAAACCGTTTCGATATTGTTTTGAAATTCGACTTTGACGGACTCAATTTGCAGGTGTTCAGCGGCAACACGCTAATCAACGATTACTTTAACATTGACCGCAAATTTCAAATGCACCTGCGCGATTTTAAGCCGTATATCGAAAAGAACGGTACGCTGATTATCCGCACCGCCCCCAAAACCAAATTCGGTATTTCCAATGTGTATAACGAAATCCCCGTACCGCTTCATTCGGACAAATTGATGTTAACCAATGCCCGCGTGATAGAAAAAATCGAGAGGTGAATGATTTTATGAATTTAACGAAAGTGATTTTACACAATGATGCAAACGCGATTGTTCCGTGCGACTGTACCATCGAAAAAACAAATCAGGTGGTTCATATCCGCGTCAAAGTTTTACAAACAGCGCGGGTGAAAGAAGCGGTGCTTTTTAGCGGCGAACACGGTTTCCCCGCGGACACACCGTTTTACGGCGACGGCTATCAAAAACTGACGCAATACAAAGGCACGCTCAAAAAATGCGATACCTTTACAGGCTACACCGACAAGGACCATTACAAACTGCCGCAGACCGAGGGGTTTCAAACCGTTTGTAACTATGCGCTTATCGGCACGGGCGAAAACACGGTGTTAATCGGCGCGGCGAGTTGTAACCGTTTCCGCACGGAAATCCGTGTGAACGGAACGCAAATGCAGGTGGTGCAATGCCTTGAAAATTTAGAATTCGGCGAACAGGAAGAAATCTGCCTCGAAGATATGGTGATTTTGCAGGGCGAGAAAAACGCGATTTTGCAGGAATTTTCGGAAATCCTTTGCAAAAATCATCCGCCGAAAACCTATTGTGAAACGCCGGTGGGTTGGTGCTCGTGGTACTGTATCGGACCGAATATTTCCGAAAAGGATATTTTTAAAAACTTAAAGGTGATTAAAGAGAAAACACCCGAACTTAAATACATACAAATTGATGACGGATTTCAGCCCTTTATGGGGGATTGGCTGGAAACGAGCGACAAATTCAACCGCCCGATGAAAGACATCTGCCAAGACATTAAAAAGGCGGGCTTTGAGCCTGCCATTTGGCTTGCGCCGTTTATCGCCTCCGAAAAAAGCAGTCTGTTGCGCGAGCATCCCGACTATTTTGTGCAGGACGAAAACGGCAAACCCCTTTGCTGTGCGGGCGTTACATTTCAGGGTTGGCGTGATGCGCCTTGGTATATGCTGGACGGCACAAACCCCGCCGCGCGGCAGTATATTTATGATGTTGTCCGCGAAATTTACGAAAATTGGGGCGTGCGTTATTATAAATTGGACGCCAATGTGTGGGGTGCTTTACCCTTCGGCGTGCGGTACGATAAAAATGCGACCTCGGTGGAAGCCTACCGCAGAGGCATGGAAGCGATTTTTGACGCAACCGACAACAAGGCGTTTATCCTCGGCTGTAATGCGCCCATGTGGCCGTCACTTGGGCTCGTTACGGGTATGCGTGTTACCAATGATGTGCTCAGATATGTCAATCATATGGCAAATCTTTCCGAGCAATGTTTCCACCGGAATTGGATGCACAATACGCTTTGGGTAAATGACCCCGATTGTCTCATAATGACGGATACCGTGTCTTCGGTGGTTGACCCTGCGGGCATCGCGCACAAAACGCCTGCCAAAAAGAAATTCTATAAACTGAACAATGTGTATATCCGCGCAAGCGGCGGTATGGTGCTGTCGGGCGACTATGTTCATAAATATTCCAAAGCGGAAGTGGACAGACTGCATAGAATTTTAGATACGGATTATGTGCCTGCACAGTTTGACGATGCCTTGGAAATCGGCAAAAAAGAAACCGAAAAGGGTACGGAATACTTTATTTTCAACCGAAACGCACATTTCAAAAAATATGAAATCCGTGTGCCGAACGGCACGGCAGTCACGGATTTGTATGAAAACAAACCGCTGACGGTCAAAAACAGCAAAGTGACGGTTTATTTAACAAAAAATAACTGTGCGTGGATTGGCGTGCAGAAAAACAAGGGGTAAATAAACATGGGATATTCCTTAAAACAAAGTGATTTTGATAAAGCAAAGCAAGGGGGAGAATTTACATATTTCCGTGAAGAGGATTGGAACAGCTATCCCTTTGCAAGTAACGAGGACACCAAATGGTTCCGTGAGGCAAAATACGGGCTGTTTCTCCATGTGGGGATTTCCGCTGTGGGCATGGCGGAAATCAGTTGGCCGCGAAGCACGCACAAATTGCCCGACCCACCCTATTGGGGCGGCGGTATTCCCGACGAAACATATGACGGTTGGGCAAAACAACTTGCATTCCCGAAATTCAATGCAAAGGAATGGGCATCTGTTGCGAAGCAAAGCGGTTTTCAATATGTCGTGATTATCGCAAAGCACCATGACGGTTTTCATATGTGGGATACTGCCTATTCCGACTATAAAATTACAAATTCACCGTTCGGCAGGGATTATTTAAAGGAATTGATTGACGCTTTCCGCGAAGCAGGACTCAAAATCGGCGTGTATTACTCCAAGCGAGATTGGACGCACCCGGATTATGAGCCTGTGCCCGCCAAAGATGCCGTGGCAACCAAGTCCGCGCCGTTTTTCAAGATGAAAGACGGCAAGGAATGGTATCTGACAGAAAAGCACAAGCGGTATCAGGCATATATGTTCAATACCGTCCGCGAACTGATGACGAATTACGGCAGAATCGACCTTTTGTGGTGGGACGCGGAATACAACGGCGGTATGTTCACAAAGGAAATGTGGAACTCCGAGGAACTTGAAAAAATGGTGCGCGAACTGCAACCCCATATCATTATCAATAACCGCGCGGGCTTACCCGGAGATTATGACACACCCGAAGGACACACGGGCTTTTTTCAAAATACAAGAATGTGGGAAACCTGTATGCCGCTTGGCAAGGCTTGGGCACATGCAAAAGGTAAAATCAAGAGTGAAAAGCAAGTCATCGCACAGCTTATCAACTGCACGGGCGGCGACGGCAACTATCTTTTGAGCATCGGCTGTATGCCCGACGGCAGTATTGCGGAAAACGAGGCACAGCGAATGAGAGAGGTTGGTGCGTGGCTTCAAAAATACGGCGAAAGCGTTTACAAAACCCACGGCGGCACCTGGAAACCGACCAAAAAATACGCCGCCTGTTTTAAAGGCGACACGGTGTATTTGCATATTCTGAATAGTTTGCCCGTACAGCACTTTCCTTTACCGTTCCAAAACAATACCTTGAAATCCTGCACTTGTTTAACCGGGGAAAAAGTCAAGGTGAAAGCCAAAGACGGCAAACTGTATATTACCGTATTCGGCAGAAAGCCGAGTGCACCCGATACCATTATAAAAATCAAACTCAAAAATCAGCCTACAATGGAGGATTAAGTATGTTTTTTAAAAAGAAATATCCGCCGTACCCCTTTCAAGAATACCCGATTATGCAACAGCCGTCTTTAACGCCCACCGCAGGGCAACAGGCACAGATTGACCGCAAATTCGGTATGTTTCTGCACTTCGGCATCAATACCTTTAACAACACGGAATGGTCGGACGGCACTTTGCCCGTTTCGAGCTATCAGCCTACTTCGATTGACGCCGAAAGTTGGGTGAAAACTGCGTATGAGGCGGGAATGAACTATGTTATACTCATTACCAAGCACCACGACGGTTTCTGCCTTTGGGATACAGACACTACCGAATATTCCGTGAAACACTCGCCCAATAAAACCGATGTAGTCGCAGAGGTTTCCGAAGCCTGCAAAAAATACGGCGTAAAATTAGGGCTTTATTATTCCCTTTGGGACAGACACGAAAAATGCTACAAAGACGACGAAGCCTATGTGCAGTATATGGAAAAACACTTAACGGAACTTATGGACGGCAGATACGGCGAGGTGGTTGAACTTTGGTTTGACGGCGAGTGGGATAAGCCATGCCGTGCGTGGCAGTTAGACCGTCTTTACAGCCTTGTCAAATCCTTACAGCCCAACTGCCAAATCGGCGTAAATCAGACTGTCGGCAAATTCAGCGAGAAAAAGGGTACGCCTAAAAAACGGTATCAACCGCAAAATTACCGCGACCGCGACCCGATACAGATGTTTCCCTCTGATTTTAGGTTGTGGGACCCATATATGTGCCGTGACGACGACCCGAAAATCTATACCTTTAACGGAAAAGAATATTATCTGCCGTTTGAGCAGACCATCTGCTCCCGCAAGGAATTCAGTTGGTTCTATTCCGATACATATGAGAGCAAGCCCTTAATGGACGCGGACGAAATCATCAAAAACTACCGTATTCTTGAAAGAATAAATAATGTGATGGTTATCAATCTGCCGCCTGACAAAAACGGCAGGCTCGTTGCAGGCGATGTGGAAAATCTAATGCACATTGCCGATGCGTTAAATATTCGCAGAACTTTATAAAAACAAACGCCTTGGCGAAAACCTCGTCAAGGCGTTTTTGTGTGGACTAAAATTTCAGTTTTCGGAATTTCCCCGGCGAAATACCCTCATTTTCCGTGAAAAAGTAAATGAAATTCGATTCGCTGTTAAAGCCGATTTCATAGGCAACGGCGGCAACGGTCATATCCGTTTTTTGCAGTAAATACTTTGCGCGGTTCAAGCGGGAAATTAAAATATAGTCATAAGGTGAAAACCCCGTTTGTTGCTTAAATACCCGCGAAAAATGCGAGGTACTCATATGTACGCGGTCCGAAAGGTTTTGTACGCTCAAAGTCTCGTTTAGGTTTTCGGCAATGAATTCTTTTATATCCTGAATACTGTCCTCATAACTGCCTTCGCTCTTGCTTTTGGTGCGTTGGGGGTTTAACAACTCCGAAAACAGCTTGTAAATATCCATAGACATTTGCAGTTCCGTCGGGGGATTTTCGCTTTTCAATCCGTTAAAAATGCGAAACAGCAGTTTTTTCATATGCTCGGTGTCCTTGCATTTGATGAGATTGCCGTCGCTCCTTTCGATTTCTTCAAACAAATCAAAGGAATTCGCACCCGCAATATGCACCCAAACGGATTGGAAACTGTCGTCGGTATAATATTCGTGCGGCGCGTAGCAGTTTAAAATCACCGTGTCACCTTTATGCGCGGTGATGTGTTTTTTGTCTTTCACAAATGTAAACGAGCCGTCCAAAATATGCGTAATTAAAAGGCTGTTGTAGTTTTCTCGCACCAAATGATAGCTTTTTTCGCAAAAAAAGTGCCCCGCACAGATAGGGTAAAAGTACAACCGTTTCGCCGTTTGCGACGGCGAGGAAAAATAGACCTCTGAAATATCCAGTACCCCTGTTTCGTTCGGTTTCATATGCACAGCACCTTTATGATAGGATTTCTAAACTTTCAGGTTGATTTTCGCAAAAAACTTATATAGAATTATTGTATAATCAGATTGGAATATTGTCAAGAATATCTCAATTTGCACAATTGCTTTGACAGAAAACGAAAGGGGAATACATATGGTTACGGTGGAAAGCTATTTGCAAAAAATTGACGAGGTGATTGAAAAAGGACCTTTCAAGGACACTTGGGAAAGTCTTTCGGCGTTTCAAGTGCCCTCGTGGTATCGCGAAAAACGGTTTGGGCTGTTTATTCATTGGGGCGTGTATTCCGTGCCCGCAACCGAATCGGAATGGTATCCGCGGCAGATGTATAAAAAGGGCACCAAAAGCAATCTATATCACGGTAAAACCTACGGAATGGATTTTGAATACCGCAACTTGATTGACAAATTCAAGCCCGAAAAATTTAATGCAGACGAGTGGATTTCGCTTTTCAAGCAAAGCGGCGCAAAATACATTATGCCCGTGGGCGAGCACCACGACGGCGTGAAAATGTATAAAAGCGACCTAAATCGCTGGAATATGGCGGATTTGAACGGCCGCGATTATATGGAAGAACTCCACGAAGCGTGCGACAAAGCCGATATGGGCTTTTTAATCAGCAACCACCGCGCCGAGCATTTTTGGTTTTTTAACGGTGCAAGAAAGTATTATCCCGCGTCGGAGGTTTCAAAAAATCTCTATCCCGATTTATACGGCCCCGCCTTTATGCCGAAAAGCGGTAATATTGACCGCACTGACGAAGAAATCACCCCCGCAAAAGCATATTTGGAGGAGTGGCTGACCTCTGCCTGCGAAATGGTGGACAGAAACAAGCCTTTAGGCGTGTATTTTGATTGGTGGGTATTCAAAAAAGAATTTTGCCCCTATATGAAAAAATTCCTTGCCTATTATTATAACCGCGGCGTCGAGTGGGGCAAGGAAGTTTGCGTATTTTATAAATGCGGCTCTGTATTTGACGGCTGTGCGATTTATGATGTGGAACGCGGGCAGATTGACGGCGTCGCGCGGGAGCTTTGGCAAAACGATACCGCCATTGCGAAAAACTCTTGGGGATATACCAAAAACAATCAATTCAAAACGGCGGGTGAAATTGTACGAAATCTGATTGAGGTGGTTTCTAAAAACGGCT
>JBJEPR010000191.1:0-2229 GCA_051881335.1 Candidatus Fimenecus sp.
AGAAAAGCACAGTGAGTAAAACTGATATTCGTTCTTTGAACTTAATGGAATTGACGGCGGAAATGACGGCGCGTGGATTGCCGAAATTCCGTGCGGCGCAAATTTATGCGTGGCTGTACGAAAAAGGTGTGCGCTCCTTTTCGGAAATGACCAATTTGCCGAAAGCGTTACGCGATACTCTGGATGCGGAGTTTGAAATTAAGAATTGTACGATAGACACGAAATTGTGTTCTGCTGTGGACGATACAGCGAAGTATCTGTTCGCATTAGAGGACGGCGAATATATCGAAAGTGTCGTAATGAAGTACAAATACGGCTATACGATTTGTATTTCCTCCCAGCTCGGCTGTAAAATGGGTTGTTCGTTTTGTGCATCTGCCATCGGTGGCTTTCAACGGCATTTAACCCCCTCAGAAATGCTTTCCGAGATTTATACGGTACAAAGTGACCTGGGTGTACGCATTTCACATATTGTTTTGATGGGTACAGGCGAGCCACTCGATAATTATGACAATGTGATGCGTTTTTTGGAACTGGTGACGGACGAAAAAGGCTTAAATATCAGTATGCGTCACATTTCGCTTTCTACCTGTGGGGTTGTCCCGCGGATTTACGATTTGGCTGAAAAACGCTTGGGTCTGACGCTGTCGGTTTCCCTGCACGCACCGAACGATAAAATTCGCTCGCAGACAATGCCTGTCAACCAAAAATGGAATATAGAGGAATTACTGGAAGCGTGCCGCTATTACACAAAAGTAACCTCGCGGCGGATTTCTTTTGAATATGCAATGATTGATGGCTTTAATGATACGGATGCCTGCGCTATGGAATTGGCTTCCCGTTTGCGCGGTATGCTATGTCATATCAACCTGATTCCGGTTAACAATGTTCGGGAGAAGAATTATAAAAAAAGCAAAGAAGACCGTATTCGTCGGTTTTCAAAAATTTTAGAGCAAAACGGTTTGACCGTTACGGTCAGGCGTACCCTCGGGAGTGATATTAACGCCTCCTGCGGGCAGTTGCGTGCATCTAAAAGAAGGTGATCTTTCTTGAAAATTGCAGCAAAATCCGATATCGGCAAGGTCCGAGAGAGCAACCAGGATGCGTATGCCACAGGGGAAATGCCCGATGGTGTGGCATGGGCAGTGGTTTGCGACGGTATGGGCGGTGCCGCAGGCGGAAATGTGGCTTCCGAAACGGCTGTAAAAATCATTTCGGAGCAAGTCACATCGGCGTACCGCAGTTCTATGCGCAGTAAATCCATTAAAAATTTATTGGTGTCCGCGATTAACGCCGCAAATATCAGCGTGTATGACATCGCGCAGGCAAATGCCAAGCTTGCCGGTATGGGTACAACGGTTGTGTGCGCACTTGTGGCGGACGGGGTTGCGTATATTGCGCACGCGGGGGACAGCCGTGCGTATCTTTTACACACAGAGCTCGAACAACTCACACGCGACCATTCCGTGGTGCAGGAAATGATGGATACCGGACGCATAACATCCGAAGAAGCCAAAATGCATCCGAGTAAAAATATCATTACGCGCGCTTTGGGCGTGCTTCCTGAAATTCGCGTGGATTTTTGTGAACAGCCTTTAAAAAACGAGGATGTTTTACTGCTTTGCACAGACGGATTGACCAATTTTGTGAAGAATGAAGAGATTTGTAATCTTGCGAAATCCTGCGGGGATAAAAACCTGTCGGAATTGCTTGTAGCCAAAGCACTGCAAAACGGCGGCGGCGACAATGTAACCGTGGTAACAATCGGCTTTTAAGGAGACAGAATGATGGAAAATTATTGTGGTAAACGCTTAGACGGCAGATATGAAATACGCGAAATCGTCGGAGTCGGCGGTATGGCAGTGGTCTATAAGGCTTATGACAATATTGATGACCGTATTGTCGCAATTAAAATTCTGAAAGAGGAATTTTTGGCGAATGAAGAATTCCGCCGCCGCTTCAAAAATGAAGCAAAGGCGATTGCGGTGCTGTCACATCCGAATATTGTGAAAGTGTATGATGTCAGCTTTGGTGACCGCTTGCAATATATCGTGATGGAATACATTGAGGGCATTACGCTTAAAGAGTACATTGAACAGCAAAAGGTGGTAAACTGGAAAGAAGCGGTCCATTTTGTCAACCAAATCTTAAAAGCATTACAGCACGCGCACGATAAAGGGATTGTCCACCGCGATATTAAACCGCAAAATATTATTTTGTTGCAGGACG